>JAYKHU010000131.1:0-5825 GCA_035285105.1 Synechocystis sp. | reverse complement strand
TTTCCCCCCATTGGGCCAGGACTTGATAGGTATAGCCGGGGGGGAGCACCAGATCATCTTGCACCGTAAAGGTGGCAAAAGCCGTTTTTTGTTCAGCAGAGGTCAGGTTATCAATGGTCAAGGGTAGAGGATAGGCCACAGGCTCGAAACTGAGAGTAGCAAGGCGATCGCCCTTAGCGGCAAGGGTTTCACCCCCTGTAAAATTCACCCCTTCTAACAAAGCCGCGCCACCGCCGACTCCCATCAGTAACAAAAAATCCCGTCGTGACCAAGCCATAATTGTTTCCCTGTCCTTGAAATGATTGCGAGTCCTTGCGCCGGTTGCCCTATCCCGTAATTAGGCACTCCCCCAGCAACAAAAACAGCGTACCGTCACGATACGCTGCCAGCTATTGTAGTGAATTTAAAGCGTTTAGCTAGGTAATGGCGAAAACCCATTAATCATTTTGATCATCGTTAAACGCCTTCAGCCAGTGACGAATTTGTTCACCGGCCACCTCTCGACCCCGAGGCCAAACGCTAAGGCGATCGCCACGGCAATGCCGCCGACGAGTAGGCCAAAAGCCAAGTTAACGATATTGGGGGCAATGCCCATTTGTTGGAGGGCCATGGCTGAAACCAGGACTAGAACAGAAATCCGGGCGGTATGACCCAGTAAACGGGATTGACGAGTACCGGTGCTGGTGATCAATTTAAATGCCAAGTTAGCCAGGTAAAGACCGAAGGTGAAAATCACTAAACCAATCAACACCTGGGCCGCCACTTGCAAAATGACCCCCATCACAGTGGTGAGGGCCGCAATTTTGAGAATATCCACCGCCGTTAAGGCCGCAACGAGCATAATGCCCACCAGGACGATAATACCCGCGATTTCCGATGGGGTTTTAAATGCTACCCCCTCTGGGGTTTCTGGCTCATTTGCCTCCGTATTGACCGGGGCCGGGCGATCTAAGCTGAAGCCCAACCACTCAAACAAATTGTCAAAGCCAATGGAGGCCAACAAATCACCGACGAGATCGGACACATATTGCCCGGCCACATAGGCCAAAATCAGCACCACACTGGCGGCAAATAATTTCGGCAATAGGTTCAACACCTGATTGAGCATGGCCGTGGCCGGTTCGGAAATGGCTTGGATTTGCAGCGCATCCAGCGCCGTGATCGCCACAGGGATTAGGATCAACACATAGACCAAAACCCCCAGGATTTCCGCTAGGTTTTGACGACCTTCGCCGCCTCGGATACCAAAGCGTTCCCCCAGGCTATCAACCCCCATGCCATCGGCAAGATTGGTTACAACCTGACTAACAATCTTGGCAACAACCCAGCCCACTGCACCGATCAGTACGGCGGCCAAAATATTGGGCAGAATGGCCAGTACTTCATCCAATAGGCCCTGAACCGGGGTTAAGGTGCCTTCTAAATTAAGGGTGCTGAGAATAGACGGTAAAAAGAGCAGAAAAATAAACCAATACAGCGCATTGCCGATGGTTTCCGCTAATGTATCCGATTCCTCTCCTTCCGCCACAGGGGGCGCATTTTCATCCCGTTGCGGCGCTAAACCCAGTTGTCGAGAAATGCCCGACTCCCCTAGGGTTCGGGTGACAATCAATTTGGTTAACGTGGCGATCGCCCAAGCCAACCCCAATAGGATCAGTGCTCCCAGGAGTTTCGGGAGGAATGTTGTGATTTGTTGCAGCAGACTATTGAGGGGTTCGGAAACCGTTTCTAATTCGAGGGCATTAAAAAATGCCACCAGGGTAAACAGGAGAATCACCCAGAAAGTAAAATCCCCCGCCCACTGCTCAATGGGAAACGAGCTACTAGACCTTTCCCCCATGATTTTGGTAGCTAATTGATTATCCAGATCGGTTTTGTGAAGCGTACCTTTCACCACGCCCCTAACAATATTCGCTATCAGCCATCCCACAATGAGGATGAGTAATGCCTTCCCAAAAATAATTAAAGATTCGGTTAAATTCTGTCCCGCTAAGACAGTGATATCCCTGGGAAGTTGCAGAAAAAGTAATGCGTTATTGCTAAGTATCGAAAATTCTGTCAAAAGTTCTGATGTTAGCATCGCTGGTCAAAATAAACATAATTCGACCTTTGGATGATACCGAGTTCTCCTAAATCAGACAAATTTTATGTCAACAAAGGTTAAGCTATCGCTGTCAATCATCCACACTTTGTGCTGTATCATCCCAAATCAAGACGTTGGCGAAGCAAACAGAATAGATCGGAAAGATCAGAAAAAAAGTCGCTCAAAATCCCTGGGGATAAGACCCGAAATCTTGTTATAAAATCTATGAACTAGCCGGTCGGACAAGGCATTATGCCCCACCCTGGCAACCACTCTAAACCCTGGTCCTTCCCGGCTGGCTGTCCAATTTTCCCGCTTCCGCTTCCCAAGGGGCCTGAGTTTGTCACAATGGAGGCTAATTGTCTTCTCTCGTCTAGCTCTTTACCCTGAGTTAACCCTGGATTTATGACCATGTTAGCCACCCCCCAAGCACCGATCGCCTCTGAATTTGACACCACCATTCACCGTCGTCGTACCCGACCTGTCCCCGTGGGCAACGTCATGATTGGTGGGGGAAATCCTGTCGTCGTGCAATCGATGATTAATGAAGACACCCTCGATATTGACGGCTCCGTTGCGGGCATTCGCCGACTGCACGAAATTGGTTGCGAAATTGTCCGGGTCACCGTGCCTAGTATGGCCCATGCCAAAGCGCTGGCGGATATTAAGCAAAAATTGCTTGCTACCTATCAACCAGTCCCCTTGGTCGCTGACGTTCACCACAACGGCATGAAGATTGCCCTGGAAGTGGCCAAGCATGTGGATAAGGTCAGAATTAATCCGGGATTGTACGTGTTTGAAAAACCCGATGCCCAACGGGAGGGCTACAGCGAGGCAGAATTTGCTGAAATTGGCGACAAAATCCGTGAAACCCTCGAGCCATTGGTGGTTTCTCTGCGGGATCAGGGGAAATCCATGCGGATTGGCGTTAATCATGGTTCCCTTTCAGAACGGATGCTGTTTACCTACGGCGATACCCCGGAAGGGATGGTGCAATCGGCGTTGGAATTTATCAAAATTTGCGAATCCCTGGATTTCCGCAACCTCGTTATCTCCATGAAAGCGTCACGGGTGCCGGTAATGCTGGCGGCCTACCGCTTGATGGTCAAACGAATGGATGAGTTGGGCATGGATTACCCCTTACATTTAGGGGTGACGGAAGCTGGAGACGGGGAATATGGCCGGATTAAATCCACCGCTGGTATTGCTACCCTTTTAGCCGATGGCATTGGGGATACCATTCGGGTTTCTTTGACGGAAGCACCGGAAAAGGAAATTCCTGTGTGTTACAGCATTTTGCAGGCCTTGGGATTACGAAAAACCATGGTGGAATACGTGGCTTGTCCTTCCTGTGGCCGTACTTTATTCAACCTCGAAGATGTGCTCCATGAAGTCCGGGAAGCCACCAAACACTTAACGGGACTAGATATTGCGGTGATGGGGTGCATTGTTAATGGCCCCGGGGAAATGGCCGATGCAGACTATGGGTATGTGGGCAAACAGGCCGGTTATATTGCCCTTTACCGAGGTCGGGAGGAAATTAAGCGGGTTCCCGAAGCCGATGGGGTGCAAGAACTGATTAATCTGATCAAAGCGGATGGCCGTTGGGTGGATCCTTAGGGGTCAACAGATTCATGTGATGCTGATGCCGCCAGGGATCGGGATCGGGCATCGAGGGGACTTGGCTAATCTGATTCAGATAAGTCGTGGGTAGTCGGTGTTCTTGGGCACCGGCGATCACCAACTGCCGATACCACTCAAAGGGCAGGAGATTGTTCTGGGTCTGAAGGGCACGGTAGGCCAAGGCAAGGATAGGTCTCCGGGGGGTCTGCACCGTCACCCAGACGGCCCGATACCCAATGCCCAAACTTTCCACACGGTCCAAATTCTGGCGATCGCCAATGGCAATCCGAAAGACGGCCCCATAAACGCGATCGCCTAAATTCCCCGTGGGCAAAACGTCGCATTTCCCCGATCCATCCCGACCCAGTTTGTGAAACATCAGACAATGCCCTGCCAAAAAGCCCGTTGTCAGGGGGGTAGCCGAAGGACACCGATCGCCAGCGGTTAACCGTTGGGTCAACAGGTTCGAGCCATAGGCAAAATAAGTAAAATGGGACGGTTTCCAGGACATGAGGGGCAAGGAATGACAAAATATTGCAAAAATTTTCTTCAGGCAATTTTTTCAGGCAATAATGTCGGAGCAGTTAACGCCGCATTCACAGAAAAGACCGACTGCCTTCCCAAAAGGTTACAGTCGGTCTTCGTGAAAAAGCAAAACTTAGTGAGATATCAATCGTTCAGCTAGGCGATCGCCCTCTTGGCCTTCAATCATCCAACAATTAGAGCGAGGGTCTAGGCTTCACGCCCTAAGACATCTTGCAACTGTCGGAGCGCCGCTGCGCCAATATTGATTGCTGCCCATGTCGCCGCAATAAGTAGGGGGCTGACAACTACAATTACACGCCAATCCATTGCTTTACCTCGTCTCGTTAAGTTAATGAATATAAATTTTTTTGAACATTACTATATATAACTTAATCCCGACCCCTTGGGAATGTTAGCCGTTGAGCCGAGCGTGATGGGCCTGCGCCAGGCGGACATAATGGTGGGCATGGTCTAGGAGTTCTTGCTTTTGGGCATCACTCACCGCCCGAATCATCTTCCCCGGTACCCCCATCACTAAGGATTGGGGGGGGACATTTTTTGTGATCACTGACCCGGCCCCGATAATGCTCCCAGCCCCAATGCGGACATTATCCAAAATAATTGCCCCCATGCCAATTAACGCCCCGGTTTCAATATGGGCCGCATGGATAACGGCCCGATGGCCCACCGTTACCCAATCCTCCAATACCGTTACGATGCCCGGATCGCCATGTAAGATTGCCCCATCCTGGATGTTCGTGCCTTGACCGATGTGGATAGCCTCAAGATCCGCCCTCACCACCGCGCCGTACCACACACTACTGTCACGACCGAGGTGTACTTGACCGATAACCGTAGCATCGGGGGCCACAAAGGCGGCGGGGGTCAGATCCGGGGGGTCCAGGTAAATGGGAAAGTCGGGCTGCATGGTGAATCGCGTCCAGCAATAGTGTGGTCGATCCCGTGATAAGATTGCGACAAATTTGACGTGGGCGATCGCCTGGTACGTCGCGCTCAATTGGAGATCTGGTGATTATTGTATGAAACTTATCGATGCCCAAGGAAGACTGTTTGGCAAAGTTAATTTGCTAGATTTTGGCGCTGCCCTCATTATGTTCATGGTGATCGTTGGGATTTTCGTTTTACCGGGGAGTAACGGCAAAAGTATTGTGGCCCAGGTCAACACGGCTCCCATTGAACTGACTACCCTGGTGCGGGGCTTAAACGTACAGGATCCCCAAGTGATTCTGAATGAGTTTCAAACCGCCAAGAAGACGAATATTATCATTCGTAATCAACCGGCGGGAGCGGTCGAAATCCGTCAGGTTGAAGAATTACCCCGCAATTTAGCCATTCCCCAACCGGACGGATCGGTGAAGTCCTTACCCGATCCCCGCCCTGAAGCCAGTTTTAGCCGGGATATGGTTCTGACCCTAGTGGGCAAAGGGGATGTGACCGACACGGGGGTGGTTCTTGGGGGGCAAAAAGTCAAAATTGGTACGGTCTTGGAATTAGAAGGGAAAAATTATAATTTCAACGCCAGCGTGATTAATGTTTCTGGGGGCAAAAGCTAAGCCCTGACTCTGGCTCCACT
>JAYKHU010000130.1:0-9884 GCA_035285105.1 Synechocystis sp. | reverse complement strand
GTTGCCATTAATTCCCCCCATTTCTTGTCAAAATAGTCCCTGGGTCGGAACAAAGATAATTTTCTTTTATCAGTTTCATAAGATTTTCAGGAATAATCCCCTAGTTTTCCATGATATTTTGTTGGGGTTTCGTACAAAAAATCTTGTCCGCTATTTCGTACTAATTTCGGACGAGTGGGATTGCCTAGGCTACGGCAAACACGGATAACCCCTGGTTACGTATTGCCTACCCCAGACACAGTCTGGTCGCCTAACCCAGCAATCTTTGCCCTTTATTCCCAAGTCTATGAAAGGAATTCATTTTTGTCGCTCCCTGGCAGGGGTTATCGGTACTGCAAGCTTGACAACCCTTGTCTGGGGGAATGCACCCACTGCACTTTTGGCCTCCACGGTCACAGGAAATGAGGCTTCCCCGGTGACGACTTCTGAAACCAATCCTTCTGTTGCTACCTTAAACGGGCTGCCTGCGTCCCAGCTTGACCCCCTAGCCAGCGCAGACATTGCCACAGTCATTCCCCACGCTGGGCAAAATAATCAATTAGCGGTCACCCTCCGCATTAAGCAAATCCCCGTCTTAACCTTGATCGGCACCGCCGCTGAACTGGACACCTTGGCCCGCCAACAATCCCTCACGACGGATGGCAATACGCTTCAACAGGCCGAGGCGATCGCCCAACAACTCAATCAACTGGCTCAAGATCCGAACTTTGACGCCAACACCATTCAGCTTAAATTTGATCAAATGACGAAACAATACGTCATTAAAACCGGGGAAACGACCTTAATTTCCCTCAATCAAAACACCGTTTTGCCGGAAAAACGCTTAGCAAAGCATCAGTCGGCCCTGCAAATCACCAATCGGTTACGACGCTTAATGGGCGGCGCTGATCCCATCGCAACGGCCCCCGCTGCCCCCCAGATGGTCAACGTCAGTAATACGGCGGCCTATAATTCCCTCAACCGCATTAAGGGGGGCATGGCCTCCTGGTATGGCCCGGGTTTCCACGGTCGTCGGACGGCCAACGGTGAACGGTTTAATCAATATGCGTTGACGGCGGCCCACAAAAGTCTCCCCTTCGGCACAAAAGTTAAAGTTACCAACCTCCGCAATGGGCGATCGGTGGTGGTTCGCATTAATGACCGCGGCCCCTTTGTCCATGGTCGGGTCATTGATCTGTCTAAAGGGGCGGCCCAGGTGATCGGGGTCCATAACAGCGGTGTGGCCAAAGTCTCCTTAGATGTAATTCGCTAATCGCCCCTTAGTCACCTTACGGATCCTGTCTTTCCCCTGAACCCTTCCGCCATGCAAGACCCCCTCCAAGGCGTTAACCTGTTTCTGATCGGCATGATGGGCAGCGGAAAGTCCACCGTCGGTCAGATTTTGGCGGAACGCCTCCGTTATCGCTTTTTTGACTCCGATGTCTTAATCGAACGGGTGGCCGATTGTTCTGTGTCAACACTGTTTGCCCAACAGGGGGAAAGCGCCTTTCGGCAATTGGAAAGTCAGGTGCTCGGACAGTTAGCCGCCCAAACCCGTAGTGTGATCGCCACGGGGGGCGGCATTGTTTTAGCCCCCCACAATTGGAGCTATCTCCACCACGGCATTGTTATTTGGTTGGATGTGGCGGTGGAGATTCTAGTGCAACGGTTGCAAGATGACCAAACCCGCCCCCTGTTACAGCAGCAGGATCTCAGTCAACGCCTCAATCAATTATTAGGCGATCGCCAATCGTTGTATGCCCAGGCCGATTTGAGATTGCCCATCACCGAAGAACAGCCCCCCTCGGCGATCGCCGACAGGATTCTTCAACTTCTGCCCACGGTTCTCAAACCCCAATGTAGTGCTGACCAAAATTAAGTTAAGGGGACACCGGCAAAACCTTGATCCCATGGGCGATGGCATCCAATCTGGGGGGGAAAGGAAGGATTCTGGCCCATTATTGACATGTAATCAAACTTGAGTAAGCTAAACTAGGATTGATTTTGGGCGAAATTGTTCCCGTCGGGTGCCCAATTTCATGTTTTACCGTTTGAGTGTCTAACCTTCCGGAGTGAGGACAAGCCTACATCGTGTCATCAACAACCACCCTAAAGCCAACTCCGACTGACTCTTCCCCGAAGTCTGCACCTGGATTTTTGCGGGGAATTCTGAACGTTACCGGAACGACCTTCCTGGGAATTGGTTTGCTATCGAGTGCGCTGGTGGCCGGAACCCTCGCTGGGCTGGCGGTGAGCTTTCGCAATCTGCCGGATGTCCGGGGACTGCGCTCCTACGTCCCGGCCCAAACCAGCTACATTTACGACGCTAAAGGGCGAGAACTCCTCAGTCTCCACGGCGAAGAACATCGCCAAGTGATTCCCCTGGCGGAAATGTCCCCCCACCTCAAACGGGCCGTTCTGGCGATCGAAGACAGTAATTTTTACAAACACAACGGCATTAACCCCAATAGTATTGGTCGCGCCCTCCTGGTTAACGTCAAAAGTGGGGGGGTCAGCGAAGGGGCCTCTACCCTGAGTATGCAGTTGATCAAAAACCTCTATCTCAGTAAACAACGGGTTTTTACCCGTAAACTGGCGGAGGCGGTGTTAGCGGTGCGGGCGGAGCAAATTTTCGAGAAAGATCAAATTCTCGATATGTACCTCAACTATATTTATTGGGGACACAATAACTACGGCATCCAAACCGCTGCCAATAGCTACTTTAAAAAATCAGCATCGGACCTTACCCTGGCGGAATCCGCTATGTTAGCCGGGATGATCCAGGCCCCCGAAGCCTATAGCCCGTTTAATAATTTTGAGGCGGCCAAGGCACGGCAAGAGGTGGTGTTAGACCGGATGGCGACCATTGGTTGGATTACCCCCCAGGAAGCCGAAACGGCTAAAAAAGAAAGTCTCAAGGATAAATTGGGCAAACCCACCGCGTGGCAAGGGAGTAAGCTGCCCTATGTGACCGATGCGGTCATTGCGGAACTGCAACAAAAATTTGGCCCGGAAAGTGTTGCCAAGGGAGGATTACGGGTCCAAAGCACCATTGATTACGATACACAAAAGTTAGCGGAAAATACCGTTAAATCTGCCTATCAAAATCTGAAAAACCGTTTATACAAGGCGAAGGACTTACAAATTGCCTTAATTGCCATTGAACCCGAAACCCATTTCATCAAAGCCATGGCCGGTGGGGTGGACTACGACAAAAGCCAATTAAATCGGGCCATGATTTCTCGGCGGCAACCGGGGTCGTCCTTTAAACCCTTTGTTTATTACACGGCCTTTGCCAGTGGCAAATATACCCCCGACTCCGTGGTTGAAGATAAACCGATTCGTCTCCGGGATGGGGCGATTTTCTATTCTCCCAAAAACTATGGGGGTGGCTTTTCGGGATCAATGTCCATTCGGAGTGCTGTGGTTTCCTCCCAGAATATTCCGGCGGTGTTGCTCGGTAGTCGGGTGGGAATTAACAAAGTGATTGAACACTGTCGCCTGATGGGGATTAAAAGTCCGTTACAGTCGGTGCTGTCCTTACCCCTAGGGTCGGTGGATGTGACCCCCTTAGATATGGCCACCGCCTACGCCACCTTGGCCAGTAATGGGTGGTATTCAGATCCCACCGCCATTCTGCGGGTGACGGATTTTCAAGGGAACGTATTGCTGGACAATGCGCCTAAACCCCAACTGGTGCTTGACCCCTGGGCAACGGCCAATGTCTCTTCCGTCTTAACGTCAGTGGTGACGAGTGGAACGGGGCGGGCAGCGGCCCTGGGACGGCCCACGGCGGGGAAAACCGGCACCACCGATAATGAACGTAATGTGTGGTTTGTGGGCTATGTGCCGCAGTTGGCCACAGCGGTGTGGATTGGGGATGATGCTAACCGTCCCCTAGGGAAAGGTATTTCCGGTGGGGGCTACGCTGCGCCGGTCTGGCGATCGTTCATGTCCCAGGCGGTTAAAGACATGCCCGTCCAATATTTCCCATCGCCGTCTAAGTTTACGCGACCCAAGCCGGAAAAGCGTGAAAAGTCCTAAGGGTTAGGGGGGTTACTGTGGATTCAGCCCCCCACAAGACAGTGTTTAGTTACAGGCCCCCATGGTATTGATCTGCACCACCACCTGATCGATCGCCCGCACCAAATTGTTTCCGGTGCGACTCCAGTCATTGGCGAGAATGCTAAAAACGAGGGTGCCGTGGGTGGGGTTATTGAGATAACCGGATAGGGCCCGAACCCCTTTTAAGGTGCCGGTTTTGGCGAAAACATTATTCTGGGCCGCGGTGGCTTTCAGGCGGCGACTGAGGGTACCATCCTGCCCTGCAATGGGGAGGGAGGCCACAAACAAACTGCTATTGCCGGTGTTATACATGGCTTGGAGCGTATCCACCAAAGAGCGGGGGGTGGCGGCATTTGACCGGGACAGACCGGAGCCATCGGCCACCTTAAACCCCTGGGGATTGACCCCCAATTCGGCGATCGCCGATTTCACCGCCCCCAGACCCCCCACAGAGCGCATTAATAAATCTGCATAGCTATTATTGGACCGTTTATTGGTGGTCATTACCCAGTTGCGTACTGGCTGGGACTTGACCGTAGCATTGGGCCCCAATCGTTGTAACGCCGCTGCGGTGGTAAAAATTTTGGTATTGGATGCGGGGATAAAAAACTTGTTGTCGTTATGGCTGTAGAGTACCTGGCGATCGCCTAATTTTTCGACCAAAATGCCCCAATTAGGCATCGCTTTCGCCCCCACAATGCGGTTCACAATGGGATCGAGGGTGGCCGGACAACTTCCCGAATAAATCGGAGAGCCAAAATTGCCAAAGTTATCACTGGGGGGATCAACTTCAATGGGAACCGATTCGCGCCCTTGAAAATAATCAACGCCAGCAGCAGCATAGGAATCGGCCAGCACCGGCGCTGTACTTAACACTGTGGTCGTTGCCGCCGCCACAAAAGATTTTAGCCAAGGAAGACGTTTGTTAATCATAGTTTTCCAGTCAAGATCACACCCTCACAAATCCCAGTTACAGGGGAAGTTGGTGCGTTACATGTAAAGAGAGAGTTAGGAAATTAGTTGATTTTTAAATTGTTGGTTTGCGACACGTTCAGTGACGACTTAATTTTTGTCACAATAAAGTCGCCATTATACCATCTCTCTTTTGGTCTGACCGGTCATTTCAAATCCTCTAAAATTGGAGAACATTGCCCTATCGATTTTCTTTCACCATGACTGCTACCTCTTCCCCCCGTAAAGCGTGGGCAAAAAATCTGGCCGAGCCGGCCCCAGCATTTGACCCCACCCGCCTTCCTGTTGTATCGGGTCATATTCCCCCAGAATTACAGGGAACGCTATATCGCAACGGGCCAGGACGCCTCAGCCGAGGGGGACAAACTGTTGGGCACTGGTTTGATGGTGATGGGGCCATCTTGGCTGTTCATTTCCACGGGGGGGAGGCTACGGGACTGTATCGTTACGTGCAAACCGATGGTTACGTTGCCGAAGAAAAGGCAAATCACTATTTGTTTGGCAATTACGGCATGAAGGATCCTCAAGGCTTATGGAATTATTGGGGCAAAATGATTCGTCAGCGGGATGTTTTTAAAAATGTGGCCAATACTTCCGTGATGGCCCTCCCCGATCGCCTCTTAGCCCTGTGGGAGGGGGCGGAACCCTATGCCTTGGATTTAGACGATTTAACCACCCTGGGACGGGAAAGCTTTGACGGAAAATTGCCCCCGGCCCAACCCTTTTCTGCCCACCCCTTAAAAGATCCTGGCACCGGCGATATTTTTAGTATTGGCGTTGATTTACAGTTCAACCTCAATCTCTATCGCTTAAATGCCGCTGGAAAATTACTGAAACACACCAAAATTAAATTGGCTCAGACGCCGTTTTGCCATAGTTTCTGTTTAGCGGGTCAGTATTTGATCTTCTTTTTACCCCCCATTACCCTAGACCAATTGCCCTTGTTGTTGAATCAAAAGCCCTATGCTGATGCGTTGGGGTGGGATGCAGCGGGCAGCACTAAAGTCCTGGTTATTGACCGGGATAGTTTTGAGATTGTTAGTCAAGGGGAAACTGATCCCTGGTTTCAATGGCACTACGGCAATGGTTGTGTGCTGCCCGACGGTAATGTGCGCCTCGATTTTGTCCGGTTTCCTGACTTTATTCAAACCAATGAATATCTGCGGGAAGTGCCCACCGGCAGGACAAAAACCGTGAGTCAAGGTCACCTGTGGCAGGTGATTCTTAATCCCTTCACTGCCCAAATTCTATCTAAAACCCCCATTCTGGAGCGTAGTTGTGAATTTCCCGTGGTTAACCCCCACCTAACGGGGCAGGACTGGCGCTATACCTACGTGGCGTTGCAACGATCCCGGGAAACTTCCGGCGCGGAATGGTTTGGGGCGATCGCCAGGGTAGATTATCAATCCGAACAGATCCTAGAGGCGGATCTCGGGGCCAATCAGTACCCCATGGAACCCCTTTACATTGCCCATCCCACCGACCCTGAACTTGGCTGGATTATCATAGTGGTTTACGACGGCGATCGCCATCAAAGTGAGGTGTGGATTTGGAACCAGGCCCGCTTGGATCAAGACCCGGTGTGCCGACTGGGTCTACCTTCGGTGATTCCGTTCGGTTTCCACGGCACATGGCGAGCCAGTTAATTCAATAAAATATTATGAAAAAAGTTCCTAACCAAAATAAGCCAGGAACTGAAATTATGAAGGGTTCAAAAATCTAGTTTAGCGAACAAAGTACCGCAACCCAGAGAATGCAACCAATCTTAAGCATTGCCGAGGCTTGAACTTTCGATCACCTTATCAATCAAACCGTATTCTTTGGCTTCCGCTGCGGAGAGAAAATAATCGCGGTCCGTATCTTTGGCAATTTTTTCAATGGTTTGCTTGGTGCGTTCCGCCATAATTTCGTTGAGTTGTTGACGAATCCGCAGGATTTCCCGGGCTTCGATATCAATATCCGTGGCTTGACGTCGCCCCGTTCCTCCCATGGGCTGGTGGATCATAATCCGGGCATGGGGGAGAGCTAGGCGTTTCCCCGGCGCACCGGAGGCTAACAAAAATGCGCCCATGGAGGCGGCTAAGCCCACACAAATGGTGATGACTTCGGACTTAATGTATTGCATGGTGTCATAGATGGCCATGCCCGCTGTCACCGACCCCCCGGGGGAATTGATGTAGAGATAGATCGGTTTACTGGGATCTTCCGAGTCAAGGTAAAGCAAAAAAGCAACAATCCGATTGGCGATCGAATCATTCACTTCCTGTCCCAGGAAAATAATCCGTTCTTGACTGAGACGCGTGTAAATGTCAATCCAGCGTTCATATTGGCTGCCAGGAAGACGAAAGGGGACACTAGGAACACCGATAGGCATGGGTTTTTACAGGAATAAAGTTAACGAACAGAAAAACGAACACGGAAAATAGGGGATGCGTTGCGGACGGATCGCGCCGTTGGCGACTAAGCGATAGGCCTAGCTGAGGGCCGTCAACGGTTTTGGTAATTCTTTAGTGCTTTCCATCACCCGGTCAATTAAGCCATAGTCCTTCGCTTGGGCCGGGGTGAGATAGAAAGTGCGATCCATATCCTTAGCCAACTTTTCGGGAGTTTGGCCGGTATTGTGGGACAAAATCTCCAGCATTGTTCTCTTGTTGGACAACACTTCCTGGGCCCGAATTTGAATATCCGTTGCCTGTCCTTGGGCACCAGTACGGTTTTGATTGAGGACGATGGTGGCATGGGGAAGGCTAGCCCGGAAGCCCTTGGTGCCAGCGGAAAGAATCATGGCCGCAGTTCCCATGGCTTGACCAATGCAGATGGTATGAACCGGGGGCTTAATGTAGTTCAATGTGTCGCAAATGGCGAAGGCTTCCGTTTCAAAGCCAATGGCGTCTCCGGTATACCAAGACGTGCCAGTGGAATTGATGTAGAAATAAATGGGTTTATCGGGATCGTCGAATTGCAAATAGAGCAGTTGGGCAATAATTAATTGAGTGACATCGATACCCACCTGCTGCTTGACTTCATCGGAGGAGAAGAGGGGCATGCCCAAATAAACAATGCGCTCTTTGAGCAAAAGGGACTCAAGATCCGGCGGCGGAGTCCGAAAGGCCATGTCACCATAGTACGACGATTGAACCGCAGTTATTTCCATGCTGTCAAATTTGTATCAGTGAATAGAAACTATCAGGGGCAAATTGGGAGAATTGCCGCGTGATCTGTCTTTGTGTATCTTCCTTCAAGTTTAACGTCCTGTGCAAGTTTGCTCCGGCGCTGGTGTTAAAAATCAATCCCCTCCGGTTAGGGAAGGGATCGTTGTGACGTTTGCAAACGGGCAATTTGAGCGACGGCCTGTCTTTATTGCTGGGAGTGGTTACTCACTTAGCAATCGTAGTAGAGCGCAAACTCATAGGGGTGGGGACGCAAGCGCATGGGGTTAACTTCGTTGTCGAGCTTATATTCAATCCAGCTTTCCACAAAGTCCGGGGAAAAGACGCCGGTGTCCGTTAAGAAACCATGGTCTTTTTCCAAGGCTTCCAATGCCGCTTCCAAAGAACCAGGGGTAGAGGGGATTTTAGCCAATTCTGCCGGGCTGAGGTCGTAAATATCGACATCGAGGGGTTCCCCGGGATCAATTTGGTTTTTAATGCCATCAATCCCTGCACAGAGCATGGCAGCAAAGGCGAGGTAGGGATTGGAGGTGGCATCGGGGCAACGGAACTCTAAGCGCTTGGCTTTGGGGTTGCCGCCGGAGAGGGGAATCCGCACCGATGCAGAACGGTTACCTTGGGAATAGGCGAGGTTAACCGGCGCTTCAAATCCGGGGACTAGACGTTTGTAGGAGTTGGTGGTGGGGTTGGTGAAGGCTAACAGGGCCGGGGCGTGTTTGAGAATACCGCCGATGTACCACAGACCCATTTGGCTAAAGCCCGCATATTTATCTCCCGCAAAGAGGGGTTGGCCGTCTTTCCAGAGGGATTGGTGGACGTGCATCCCGGAACCGTTATCGTTGAAGACCGGCTTGGGCATGAAGGTGACGGTTTTGCCGTATTTTTTGGCAACGTTTTTGATGACATATTTGTAAATCATCAAGTTGTCGGCGGAGTTCACCAGTTTGTCGAATTTAATGCCTAATTCGTTTTGGCCACCGGAAGCCACTTCATGGTGATGTTTTTCGATGGGAACGCCAAAGGAGGCCATGGTCAACAGCATTTCCGTCCGGATATCCTGGGCCGTATCGGTGGGGGCGACGGGGAAATACCCCTGTTTATAGCCGGGTTTATAACCGAGGTTACCCCCTTCTTCTTCCCGTCCGGTGTTCCAACGCCCTTCCACACTGTCGGCGAAGTAGTAGCTGGAGTTTTCAGTCTGGCCGAAGCGAATATCATCGAAGAGGAAAAATTCGGCTTCTGGCCCAAAATAAACGGTGTCCGCAATGCCCGTACTCCGCAGATATTCCGCAGCCTTAGCGGCGATCGTGCGGGGGTCACGGTTGTACCATTCCCCCGTGCGAGGCTCCTTGATGCTACAAATCATGCTCAAGGTCGGTTCTTTGCAAAACGGATCGATAACGGCGGTGCTGGCGTCGGGAACCATGCACATATCGGATTCATTAATCGCTTTCCACCCCCGGATGCTGGAACCATCAAAGGGAATCCCGTCGGTGAAAGAGCTTTCGTCGAGTTGGTCGTAGTAGAAGGAGCAGTGCTGCCAAATACCGGGGGTATCGATAAATTTCAGATCGATAATTTTAATTTGTTCGTCTTGAATCCACTTGAGAATTTCCTGGGGGGTCTTAGCCATTTTTTCTCCTGATAGTCAGCCAGATAAATTACAATTTTGCATTACGCCAATTACCCATCGTAAAG
>JAYKHU010000129.1:0-11557 GCA_035285105.1 Synechocystis sp. | reverse complement strand
GTTAAGAATCTGAGGAAAGTCCGGGCTTCCCAAAGACCAGACCTGCTGGGTAACGCCCAGTGCGCGTGAGCGTGAGGATAGTGCCACAGAAAAATACCGCCTTTTTCGTAAAGGTAAGGGTGCAAAGGTGCGGTAAGAGCGCACCAGCAGTATCGTGAGGTACTGGCTCGGTAAACCCCGGTTGGAAGCAAGGTCGGAGGGGCAAGGGTTGGTCTTTTTCCTGTCCCGTGATTGGTGGAACCGCTTGAGGGGTTTGGTAACAAACTTCCCAGATAGATAACTCCCCAGGGGTGCTTGCATCCTGGAACAGAACCCGGCTTATGCCCAACTCTCCCCCTATTTGTTTTGATAACTCTGTAAACCCCCTGCCGTCATGTCCTTAGCGCCCCATCGCCACACCCAACTCCATGCCTTGCTACGGCGTTTAGGACTTGCAGACCCTGGGCCGATTAATTGGGAACTCCTGGATTTAGCCTTGACCCACCCCAGTCAGTCCCCCGATCGCAATTATCAACAACTGGAATTTGTCGGGGATGCGGTGGTACGGTTAGCGGCGGCGGAGGTGTTGATGGCCCATTATCCCGATGCCCTGGTAGGGGAATTGTCCGCCCTACGATCCATGATGGTGAGCGATCGCAGTTTAGCCCAATGGGGGGAACTGTACGGGCTAGACCGGTTTTTATGGGTCAGTACGGCGGTGTTGGCCGACAAAAAAGGGCGTGTTTCCCTGCTAGCGGACAGTTTTGAAGCCATGCTGGGGGCGTTATACCTCAGCACCGGCAATTTATCCCTGATTCACCCTTGGCTAGACGACCATTTACAAGCCAAGGCTGCGGAAATACGGCAAGATCCGGCCCGCCAAAATTATAAAGATGCGTTGCAGGAATGGACCCAGGGCCATTACAAATGCTTGCCCCTCTACCGTGTCACCGACAATCCCCCCGGTAGCCCCCCCCAGGAACGCTTTCAAGCAACAGTGTGGCTCAACGATCAGTGTTTGGGAACGGGGATTGGTGCCAGTAAAAAAAGTGCCGAACAGGCCGCCGCCCAACAGGCCTATCTCAATTTCATCGCCTCCCAGGTTTTTCCCTAGAAAAGCAATGTAGGTTACTCTCGGAGGGCGGGAAAGTCTTCTAGAATTGCAAGTGTTAAGAAACCTGTCTTTCCTACGCCTTCTATGTCTAGCGCCGATCGCAAACGCAAAGTCCTCGACCATCTCAATAAAAGTGTTGAAAAATCAGAATTTTTAACGCCTAAATCTGCCAAGGCGGTAAGTCTGGAGTCCCCTCGCATTGAACCCGACGTCATTAATCCCTTACCCGAACCGACCCCGGCCCCCGTGGTGGAAACCGCAGCGAGTCGTCAGGCCGACCGTAAACGTCGTGTGATGACCCATGTCACCCAAAGTAGCGCTGACTTTGGGGATTTTTCCCTAACCTCCGAAGCCGGTAAGAAAAAAGTATTAGACCATATCCGCAAAAGTCTCACCTAAGTAGGACGATCGCCAGGGATCCCTCTCACCGTCTGCCTTTGTTTGAGAGATAATCTTGATGCTCCCTGTCTCCGGGGACAGCAGTAGGATTGTCTCTTTTTGCTTGGTGGCCATACAAACCACTTTAGTTAATTTGCTTGCCCAGTATTTCCGTCATCCCATGGGGAAAGGGATATTTTTCATCGGGGATAATGACCCTATGCTCAACTGTGAACTGAAGTTCAAAATAATGCTTTATTTACCATAAATAGTTAAAAAAACTTACGTTAACTTGAATGATAACACTTTTGTTTGCTTTTTCTGGCATAATAAGCATTATGGGAAAAGCAGGACAAGCATTAAAACAAACATTAAAGCTCCATGGTATTGGTCAGAGTCATTTGGCGAAAAAAATGGGGGTTGAACGCCCCGTTGTTTTTCGTTGGTTCCACGGACAGACCGATCCTACGGCGGAAACCGTGGTGCAGATTGCGCGGGCATTGAAATCCATTAACCCCGTTGCCGCTAGTAACTTTATTGACCTCTATTTAGGAGAATTTATTGCTCCCCCTTCCTTAGGGGAAAATCCCCCCCGACTATTGACGTCCGACACAGTCAATGTCCCCGCGTTAGCGCAGCTTTTTTACGAAGCCCATGGGTCTTACAAATACCTGTTTTTTCTGTCTTTACTCGATATTTTAGAGTCTCGACGGTTTGAAATTACCTGCCCTATCAGCTTTATTGATTTAGCTCAAGAAATAATTACTAACGCCTGGATTTCCTATGGTTACTTTAAACTTTCGTTAGGCACCAAAGACTGCGTTACCCGCCAGTTGACGGCCATACTGCAGGAAAATAATCAACGCTATTTGGAATCCTTTCAAAAAGATAAAACACGCTTAAAATCTATCTTGGGAAAGACAGATTATCGTTCCTTGCTTCGCTACACCGCTCGCACAGGAGTGTACCAGTTAGTTTATCCTTGGTTTCGGGAAGAGAGCCAAGAACTGAAGAGAAAAGCACTCAACCAAGCAATTTTGTATTTTTCGTCGTCTCAATATCATAAAATCAAACCCCTATACGTTTTTGATGGGGAGCGGGTTGAAGATTGTACCGCGATTGTGATGACGTCGGACTGGGTCAATTATTTCAAAAGCCATTTTAGGATCGTGCAGGGGTGGGCCGCCTGGCACTGGTTGCAATATCTGCAAATTCACAACCCCACGACCCTGAATTTGGTCAACAAATTGTTTATTTCCTCCGGTGACGATGATTTAGCGTTACAAACAAAGTTTTGGAAGTCCGTAATGAACCACCATCCTTTGCGTTGTTTCTATTGTGGGGAATTGCTCAATCTCAAAACCCTGGGGTTAGATCATTACTTACCACGGCCATTTGTTGCCCATGACCATATCTGGAATTTAATCCCCATTTCCCGTTCCCTCCCAACGCCGAGGGGCAATAACATTCCATCGGATCACTATTTACGGGAATTTGTCGGACTCCACCATTTAGCCCTCACCACTAACCACCAACATCTACCCAAGACGGTTTGGGAGAAGGTAATTATCTCCTATTTCAATGATTTGGATTTGGAGAATGAAAATGATTTGTTAGATCAGCAAAAATTGTTTAACGCCTACGAAACCACCTTCAACTCGTTGAAAACCCTAGCCCTAAGACAAGGCTTTGAGGATGGTTGGACCTACTCCCTTTAGCGATCGCCATGGACGGGGGAAATGACCGACATAATGGCGATCGCCGTTGAGGGCGGTTAAGCGGCTAACTCGGCAATCACCGACGCTAAAATATCGGCAGCGGCGGCCACCTCAGCTTCTGTCACCACTAAGGGGGGCACAAACCGAAGCACTTTGGGCCCGGCGGGAGCTAATAATAACCCGGCATCCATGGCCGCTTTAACAATGTCAATGGAGGTCAAGGAACTCTCGGTGCTAATTTCCAAACCGTTGATCAGCCCCCAGCCCCGTACCTCAGTGAAGAGGGTGGGATAGGTCGCTTTAATAGTTTCTAAGCGTCCCCGTAACTGTTCCCCCCGGGCTTTGACATTATCTAACAGGCGATCGCCTTCGATGGTGTTTAACACCGCTAGGGCCGACGCACAGGCGAAGGGGTTACCGCCAAAGGTGCTGGCATGATTCCCCGGTTCAAACACGTCACAGAATTTTTTGCTCATCATGGCGCCAATGGGAATGCCCCCCGCGAGTCCTTTGGCACTGGTGAAAATATCCGGTTCAACCCCTAGGTTTTCATACCCCCACAGGGTTCCAGTGCGCCCAACCCCCACTTGCACTTCATCAAAGACCAGCAAAATATCATTCTGGTCACAAATTTCCCGCACCCGTTTGAAATACTCGATCTGTCCCGGTCGGACGCCCCCTTCCCCCTGTAACGGTTCCAGCATAATGGCGGCCACCCGACTGTTGCCCTCATCCAGATCGGCAATTTTGTTTTCTAAGGCTTGAATGTCGTTGTAGGGGACGTAATCAAACCCCGGCATGAGGGGGTTGAAATGTTTTTGATATTTGGGTTGCCCCGTGGCGGTCACCGTGGCGAGGGTGCGACCATGGAAACTAGCGTTGGCGGTGAGAATGACCGGTTGTTCCAGGAAGTCTAAAACGGTGTGGGCATATTTCCGAACGAGTTTGATCGCCGCCTCATTGGCCTCGGCCCCGGAATTGCAAAAGAAAACCCGATCCGCACAGGAATGGTCCACAATCCACTTGGCCAATTCCCCCTGCTCCGGAATGTAATAGAGATTGGAAACATGGTGCAGCTTTTGGATCTGCTGGTTGACCACGTCAATCAAAGCGGGATGAGCATGGCCGAGGGTACAGGTGGCGATACCGGCCACAAAATCCAAGTAGCGTTTGCCCGTTGTGTCCCACAGTGTTGACCCTTGACCTTTGGCGATCGCAATGGGAAAGCGCCCATAGGTTCCCATTACATAGGTGTCAAAATCAACAGGACTAAATGCACTATCGCTAGGTAGTGCTTGATCGACGGGTAAGGTTTGGGGTTCAATAACGGGGGATTGGTTCACAGTTGGCTCCTAACACGCTAGACTAGCCGGATTTGAATAATAAGCTTAAGCTTCAGGGGACAGGAAATTGTCGCTGAAAAGTTTTGTTTTCTGATCTTAAATCGACTGACCTATTTTAAGCGAGGTTTTGACGTGGGATTGGGATCAACAAGTCAGGAAAACCTGTTAAATGTCATTGACCAAAAGGGAAAACGTCTGCGGCAAGAACTGACCGCAGGGGCGATGGTTTTGGCTGGCTTGTTTGTGCTAGGCACATTTTGGTACCGTCTGGTTGAAAACTGGACGTGGATTGATGCCGCTTATATGACCACCATTACCCTGTCAACGGTGGGTTTCGGTGAGACGAATCCGTTGGGGGAGCGATCTCGCCTTTTCACCATGATTCTAATTTTTATGGGGTTGGTGACCATCGGTTATATGGTGAATCGCTTTACGGAGGCCTTTATTCAGGGCTACTTTCAAGAAAGTTTACGCCGACGGCAGGAGCGACGGGTGATTGATAGCTTATCGGGACATTACATCCTCTGTGGTTTGGGGCGCACGGGGCGACAGATTGCCGTTGAGTTTTACACCGAAAAAATTCCCTTTGTGGTGATCGACTCCTCCCCGGAACAAATTGCCCAGGCAAAGTTAGCCGATTATGCCGTGTTGGAAGGGGATGCCACCCTGGACGACACCCTCCAGGCCGCCAAAATTGATAAAGCCATCTGCATTGTGGCGGCCCTCTCCTCCGACGCGGAAAATTTATACACCGTGTTATCGGCCAAAAGTTTAAATCCGAAAATTCGGGCGATCGCCAGGGCCAGTACGGAGGAGGCGGTGCAAAAATTGAAACGGGCCGGGGCCGATGAAGTGGTTTCCCCCTACATTACCGGCGGCAAACGCTTAGCCGCTGCGGCATTACGTCCCCAGGTGGTGGACTTTGTTGATGGTATCCTCACCAGTGCGGATCGATCTTTTTATATGGAAGAATTTCGTATCGGCAATAGTAACTGTCCCTACATTGGCCAAACCCTGCGGGAAGCCCGTCTGCGCTTCCAATCCGGTGCCCTAATTTTAGCCATCCGTCGTCAAGACCGGGATTTAATTGTCGGCCCCATCGGCGAAACCTTACTGTTGGATGGGGATTCGTTGATTTGCCTGGGGACAGTGGAGCAACTCCGAACGTTAAATAATATTCTGTGTCCCCTGACCCCCGCAGATGTCCGCTTACCCAGCAAGCAACAATAGCTACCGCAGGTAGGCGATGGTAACCCCCGCTCCCCCTTCATTTTGGGGGGCTAATTCGTACCGTTCCACCGATGGATGGTGGGAGAGATAGTCATGGACCCCCTGGCGGAGTTTGCCGGTGCCTTTGCCGTGGATAATCCATAACACGCCGCTATTGATCGCCTTATCGAGGGCACTGTCTAAGCGGGACTCAGCCCGTTCAATGCGATCACCCCGACAATCGAGGGTGTTGCTGTCCGTGCGGACGGTGACAGGGGGGGCTTTCGGAGTAGGGGCGGGTTTAACTTTTGGCGTTGTTACCTTGGGGGCGGGTTCAACCTTCTTGCCGTCCAGGGATTCAATCTCAGTGACAGGTAGGGTCATTTTCATCAAACCAAAGGTGACATGGACGGTTTGGGCCGTTTCATTAACCTGGGTGACTTCAGCGGTTTGCCCCAGACTAGGAATGCGGATTCGTTCTCCGGTTTTGGGCCAATACCCTGGTAACGGGGTGACCACCCGGGCCTGATGCTGTTGTTGAATTTCCCCCAGAGTGGCAGTGGCCTGTTGGGCCTTTTGGGCGCTGGGTTTCCCCCGTTGCAGTTGACGGATTACCTGGGCAATTTCCCCCTTGGCCGCGGCGATCGCCTGTTGCACTTCTTGATCTTGATACGCCTTTAATTCCCGTTCCCGTTCCTGTAAATTCGCGGCTTTGCGGGACACTTCTCGGTAAAAGGTTTCCGTTTCTTGGAGTAATTTTTGGGCTTCTGCCGCCTTCTGCTCCTGTTCCCGCCGTTGGGCCTCTAACCCAGCAATGACTTGATTGACATCCTCCGAAAATCCCCCCAATTTATCCTTGGCCTGGGCCACGATCGCCGGGGATAACCCCAGGCGTTGAGCAATGGTCAGGGCATTAGACCGCCCCGGAATCCCCCACAGTAGGCGATAGGTAGGGGACAGGGTTTGATCATCAAATTCCACCGAGGCATTTTCAAAGCGGGAATCATGATACTTGAGGGCTTTTAATTCGCCGTAATGGGTGGTGGCCACCGTTAAACAGGCTTGGGCGGCTAAATGCTTCAACAGGGCGATCGCCAGGGCACTGCCTTCCATGGGATCGGTGCCGGCCCCCACTTCATCCAGTAACACCAGGGACGGGGCTAGGGGAATTTCAGGATGTTCCGCAACGGGTAACGCATCCAGGATACGGATGATACGGCAAATATGCCCGGAGAAGGTGGATAAACTCTGTTGTAGGGACTGTTCATCCCCGATGTCAGCCAACACCCGATCAAACCAAGGTATTTCCACCGGATCTTTAGCGGGAATATACAACCCGGCCTTGGCCATCAACGCCATCAGTCCCAGGGTTTTTAAGGTCACGGTTTTCCCCCCGGTATTGGGCCCCGTAATGGCAATGACTTTGATTTGGGGATCAATGGTCAAACTAATGGGCACCACCCCATTGCCCCCTTCCCGTTGCTGTTGCCAATGGAGCAGGGGATGGCGCAATTGCCGCAGGGTAATGGGTTGGGATTGGTCTGGCGCAATAAATTGGGGTGGATTTCCCCCTAACCACAAGCTATAACGACAGCGGGCCGTGGCTAAATCCAACTGGGTGGCGATCGCCAATAGGGTTTCAATGTCCGGCAAAACCGCAATCACTTGATCACTCAGTTGCCGTAAAATCCGTTCCTCTTCCGTCTGTTCCTGGCGGCGGGTCTGGCGCAGACGATTACCCAGTTCCACAATGCCCTGGGGTTCGATGTAAAGGGTGTTGCCCGTGGCAGAACTATCATGGACAATGCCGGGGAGCTGTTCCTTGTGGGAGGCTTTCACCGGCAGCACAAAGCGATCACTGCGTTGGGTAATCACCGTTTCCTGGAGGGCATTACCGTGGCGTTGGATCAGGCGGTTTAATTTTTGTTGAATTTGCTCCCGCAACCCTTTTAATTTGAGGCGAATTTCCCCTAATTTGGGACTGGCCCGCTCCGCCACCTTGCCGTCTTCATCCAAGCAATGGTAGATTTCCTGCTCCAACTCCGGAAACGTTCTCACGTCGGTGACTAACTGCTGGAGCACCGGCACGTCTTCCTCCCGGTCTTCAATCACCCGCCGCAGTCGCCTCACCCCCGCCAACGTACTGGCGATCGCCAACAATTCCTTGCCGCTGAGTAAACCACCGATCTCTGCCCGTTCCAAGGATTCGGTTAAATCGCCAATACCCTTAAAGTGCCAATTGGGTTCCAACCCATTTTCAATGTGTTCCACCGCCTGGGTCTGGGCCAAAAGGGTCTGACTAACGGCGATCGTTGAGGGGGGAGTCAGATGTTGGGCCGCCACTATTCCTAACGGCGTTTGGGTAAACGTCGCTAAATGCTGACAAAGACGCGGCCATTCCAAAAGAGAAAGGGCTTCCTCCGAAATGGTGAGGGAATTTTCCGTCACAGTTTAAACAAAAATAAGAACACGCCAGCGATCACGCTCAGCGCTAACTGGGGGACGTAACGCTAAGCGTCGGGCTGATCGTCGCCCGCCAAGGCAACCAATACAATGGTGATATTGTCCGACCCCCCGGCGTTTTTGGCTTCTTCAATCAATTTTAAAGCCATCTCATCGCACTCACCGCCCTGGGTCAACGTCTCACAAATGAGATCGTCGGGGACTTCTTCGGTCAAGCCGTCACTGCACATCAAAAACATGTCGCCCTTCTGGGCATCCAGGGACTCGACCTCTACAAAATTGAGATCCTGACGTCCCAGGCATTGAAACAGCACATGGCGCCACGGATGAATTTTGGCTTGGACGGGGTCAATGTCCCCCATTTTTAACGCCCGTGCGACCCAGGTATGGTCCTCTGTCACTTGGGTTAAGGATGCCTCCCGAAAACGGTATAAGCGGGAATCCCCCACATGGGCCCGCCAAGCCCCATCATGGCGGAAGATAATCAGCACCGCTGTGGTGCCCATGTCTCGCCGTTCAGGATGGGTGTCCTGGTCAGCCAAAATGCCCTCATTGGCATCCATCAGCGCATTTTTAAGCAAATCAGGAGACGTTAAATCCGATGTCCAATGGGTGCTGAGATAGGTTTTAATGCGTTCCACCGCAATGCGACTGGCCTCTTCGCCCCCTGCGTGGCCTCCCATACCATCGGCAACAACGTAAAAACGCCCTTCGGGATCAAGATGAAAACTATCTTGGTTATATTGACGGACTAGGCCCGGATCCGTCTGACCCGTTGAATGGCGCTCAACAACCGATAAATTCACGTCTGTCACAAGTTTTACAAAATATTAGTAAATGAGTAATGGGTAACATAACCCGTTAAAACATACGGTCTTGACGCTCTATACGTTTTAGCAGTCGCCAAAGAGACCAAGCAGGTGCTAATGATATTAATAACACAACACCCGCGATCACAAAATAATTGTTTACAAATAGTAGCGTTGCCGATAACACCAACGCGCAGGTAAATAGAACATAATTAGTGCCCATTTGCATGGTGCTCATCCGCCGTAAAAGGCGATCGGTTTCGGTGGATCTGACTCGTACACGAATATCGCCCCGATCCAGTTTATCTAAGCTTGCTTCAATGCGTCTCGGTAAGCCGAAGGCACTATTGCCCGCCTGGGCGGCTTGACGGCCCAGTTCGTCGATGAAGCTATTGGCGGGGTTGAGTCCATTGGGGTTGTTCATAATCTGCAACGCGAAGGGTTGGGCGACGGCCATAAAGTTAAAGTCGGGATCTAACCCCTTGCCGACCCCTTCGAGGGTTGAAAATGCCCGCATCACAAAGGTAAAGGTGGCGGGAAAACGAAAGGGTTGATCGTAGGCGATTTCGTATAGATCATCGCTGATTTTGGTGATGGATTGTTCTTCAAAGGGTTTATCCATGAAGTTATCCAACAGGAATTGTACCGATCGCCGAATGGGGCCCATGTCTTCCGTTTCTTTGAGGGCCCCCAGGGCGACGAGGGAGGTGACAATGCGATCGGCATTTTTTTCGGCAACCCCAAAGAGGGTATCCATTAACTTAGTTTTGGTTTCGAGGGTAATTTCCCCCATCATGCCGAAGTCATAGAAAATTAACGCCCCGGCTTCGGGACTGACGGCGAGGTTGCCCGGGTGGGGATCCGCATGGAAGAACCCGTGGTTCAACAACTGGAAGAGGTAAGCCCTTGCCCCCAGTTGGGCTAATACCTTCCGCTCTAACCCTGCTGCTTCTAAGGCTTCATAGTGGCTGATTTTGATCCCGGGTAAGTATTCCAACGTCAAAATCTGGGCAGAGGTGTAACGCCAATACACCCTCGGTACTTTGACCCAGGACTCACTGCGAAAGTTACGGCGGAAGGTATCGGCATTACGTCCTTCCAGGAGATAGTCAGTTTCTTGCCATAGGATCCGACAACATTCCTCATAAATCCCTGTCCAATCCCGCCCCCGTCCCCATTTGGGATGGTTTTGAAAATATTGGGCGATCTTTTTGAGAATGGCCAGGTCGATGGTAAATAATTTTTTCAGCCCCGGGCGTTGCACCTTCACCACCACCTCTTCCCCGGTGTGGAGTTGGGCTTTGTGCACCTGCCCTAAACTGGCAGCGGCCAGGGGAACGGGGTCAAAACTTTGGTACAGCGTGCCAAGGGGTTTCCCCAATTCTTTTTCCACAATGCTGGTGGCTTGCTCGTAGCTAAAGGCGGGCACTTCGTCCTGAAGTTTAGATAATTCATCGACATATTCGGTGGGGAAAATGTCAGAACGGGTGGAAAATAATTGCCCCACCTTGATAAATGTGGGCCCCAGATTGAGCAGGGTTTCCCGAATCCACTTGGCCTGCCGCCGCCGCCGCTGTAATAACTTTTCTTCGCTGTAGCCGCCGGCATAACTCCACTGTTTGCCATTCAACCAAAATTGGTACAGCAACGTTAGGACAAAGCGCCAAATGTCCCAACGTCGTCGGGTAATGGAATAATTTTCCTGATTCCAACGGTAACGTTTTTCCGCCTCTAGGGGCGATCGCCGTCGAGGAGGGGCAGAGGGGGCCACGGCGTAGGCGGTCGTTTGGTTCAGATTACTGGAAAGGGCAGACACACTCGTTGGGAGAAAGGATAATCAGGGTCGGGAGCGAAAGGGGGCGATGGGAAGCGGTTTCCCGGCCATGGCAGCGCCAAAGGGAAGATTCCTAGGAACGGTTAGGAAATTTAAGGATTAGGATTATTGGCGCGATAGGTTTTGAGTTCCGCCTTCAGACTGGCAATTTCCGCCCTAAGTGTATCCAAGGTTTCTTGCAATTCATCCGCGGACACCATGCCATCAACGGTGGCGATCGCCACGCTGTCGGTGGTCACATCATTGGCGGCACGGGCTTGGACTTCTTCAATAAATTGGCGGAGATTTTCCCGTTGTTCTGCATCAAACTTACCCAGATCACTCAGGGCATTGGTGACGCTGTCTTCGACTTTCTCGCTTAATACTTCGGCGAAGGCACGGCCGAGGAAAAATGCCTGGAGGACTTGGTTTTGCATGGACGTTAACTCGTTACTGCATTTGTAACGAATTATAACGCGACCCATCAAGATTCTCACCCTCTTCCTCAGAATCCAAGTTCCAACCGGGACGGGGGGGAAAGGTTTGCTCCGATTGCAACAAGCCCCCACCGGCCTGGGGAGGAGCGGCGGTATCTGACGGGGCCGATGGAGGGGGGGGCGGGGCCGAGCGCAGGGCTAAGCCAAACCCTAACCCCGCCGATGCCATGATTGCAGCGGTAAACATGAGGCTTTCCAGTAACGGATGCACCGTAAATGTTTGGGTTTTCATCA
>JAYKHU010000128.1:0-4697 GCA_035285105.1 Synechocystis sp. | reverse complement strand
ACACGATACTTGGGAAGCGTTTCAGAAACGGGGACACGGGTTCCCCCGCTTCAAAAAGTTTGGTCAATTCAAGTCCTTTGTGTTTCCCCAGTTCAAAAACAACCCCATCAATGGCTTCACTATCAAGCTGCCAAAGATTGGGGAAGTGCCTATCAACTTGCATCGCCCCATTCCTGACGGGTTCAAGGTCAAGCAAGTGCGGGTACTGTCTAAAGTAAGGGGAACGCAATGGTACGTTGTCGTCACCATTGAATCGGACATATCGGTTCCCGATGCTCCGGTTCATGGTCGTGCGATTGGAATTGACCTGGGATTGGAGAGATTCTTGACCGCTTCGGACGGCAGTTCCCAGGAGCGTCCTAAATTTTTCAAGTCGATGCAACGCAAGCTGAAATTGCTGCAACGCAGAGCGGCACGAAAACAGAAGGGTTCTCAAAACTGGGAGAAAGCACAAATTGAAGTGGCGAGGATGCACCATCGGATTGCGAATCGTCGTCAAGATTTCCACCTGAAGACGGCGCATAAACTGTGCGACCAGGCGCAAACCATCTTTGCAGAAGACCTCAACGTCAAAGGGTTGACGCGGGGGATGCTGCGAAAAGATTGTGTGGACGCTGCATTTGGACAATTTCTGTCTTTGACGGAATGGGTGTGCTGGAAACGTGGGGTGTACTTTGCCAAAGTCAATCCCAACGGCACTAGCCAAACCTGCCCATCCTGTCTTGCTACGGTGAGCAAAGGGTTGGAAGTCAGAGAACATCACTGTCCTGAGTGTGGGTATCGGACTCATCGTGACCATGCCGCAGCAGAGATGATTTTGCATCGTGGACTGGAGAACGTAGTAGCCCAGGGACTCTGGGGAAGGGAAACCGCCTGTCAAGTCGGTCTGTCGGGGGTCTATGACCTAGATAAGTGGCGTGGGGCAGGAATACTCAAGAGCGATCTTGGGAAGCCCGCGCTGTGCCCGTAGGGTCAGCGTTGGGAGGATGTCACCGGAACCATTCTGTAATCCCCCCGGGCTTATCCACCAATGTTATCCCCTGGGCCTGCAACAGATCCCGCAGGCGATCGCCTTCGGCGTAATCTTTATTTTTGCGGGCTTGGATACGTTGATTAACCAACTCATCAATGTCCGCATCGGAGAGACCCCCGGTGGTTTCTGTGGTAGGGGTGGCAGTCACCGACAAACCCAAAATGCTGGCTAAACTCACTAACGTTACCCACTGGGCTTGTAATAAGTGCGGGTCAACCTGGGTGGTGCCTTCATACCGTAACCGATTTCCCTCCGCCCGCAGGGTTTTTGCCAATTCAAACAAAATGGCTAGCCCGCCAGCAAAGTTAAAATCATCGTCCACTGCCCCTTGAAATCCCTGGGTCCATTGATTAGCATCCGGGGCGAGGGTGGGGGGATGGGGATCCCAGCCCAGGCGATCGCCATATTCACTGCCTAGCCCTAACCCGGCCGCTAATGTTTGCCAGCCATTGGTGGCGGCGGCGATCGCCGCTTCAGTGAAATCTAAGGGTTTACGGTAGTGCCCTTGCAACACCAACAAACGAATGGCCATGGGATCAACGGTTTCCAGTAATTCCCGAATGGTGGTGAAATTTCCCAGGGATTTAGACATCTTTTCCCCCCCCACTTTGACCATGCCGTTATGGAGCCAATAGCGGGCTAAGGGTTTCCCTGTAGCAGCTTCTGACTGGGCAATTTCATTTTCATGGTGGGGAAAGATCAAATCACCCCCCCCCACGTGTAAATCGATGGTTTCCCCTAAAAATTCCCGCACCATGGCGGAACATTCAATGTGCCAGCCGGGACGCCCGGCCCCCCAATCCGACTCCCAGGAGGGTTCCCCCGGTTTCGCCCCCTTCCACAGGGCAAAATCAAAGGGGTCATGTTTAATGCGGGTGTCAGCATCGGCGATCGCCACCCGACCACTGGCCCCAACCTGTAAATCCTCTAACTTACGCCCTGACAACTTGCCATAGTCCGCAAAATTTCGCACCGCATAATACACATCGCCGTCGGCGGGATAGGCATACCCTTTGGCTTCCAACTCAGCGATTAACCGTTTAATCCCGTCCAGGGTGTGGGTTGCCCGGGGGTAAAAATCAGCGGGTTGCACCCCCAACCGCTCCATATCTTCAAAATAGGCCGCAATAAACCGCTCCGAGACTGCTTCCATGGTGCAGCCTTCCTGCACCGCCCGATTGAGGATTTTGTCATCAATATCAGTAAAATTTTGTACGTACTTAACGGTATACCCTGACCATTGCAAATAACGCCGCACCAAATCCCATGTAATACACGTCCGGGCATGGCCTAAATGACAATAGTCATAGACCGTAATACCGCAGCAGTACATTGTCACCGCATTCCCCTGTAATGGTTGGAAATTAGTTTTTTCGCGGGTTAGGGAATTGTACAGACGGAGGGTCATAGGTCACACGGAAAAATCAACAGCAGATCCATTATTGTCCGTTATGGCCAGTCTGTTGCCATCCCAGGGGGTTAACTGCTCTCTGGAATTTAATCAAAACAACGGGTGCTTTCCCCCAGCCGGGACTGGAAGGAAGAGACACCTTAATTAATCAAAAAATCAATTAGACGTTATTCGGGCTTTGCACCAATAACGTCACGGGGAAAGATACTGGAATGATGTCAGAAACACTGCGGTGGACAAATTTTCCGTTTCCCTGATGGGGGATAACAAAATCTAGCCTTACTCTTCGTCTTCGTCGTCACCCACCTGCTTCAGATGAATATGTTTACGACCGAGGGTGATCTCAAATTCGTCTCCCACATTTAAATTCATTTTTTTCGTGTAAGCAGCCCCGATTAAGAGATTGCCATTGGACTGAACACTGATGCGATAACTGGCAGACCGTCCGCCCCGTCCTTGACCGTTGGCAGAACTATCCAAGTCAATTTCTTTGGCTTCCATGAGAGCATTGTAAAACTTCATCATGTTGACCCGGGGCAGACCTTTCTTTGTAGAGGTTACATAGCCACAGACCTTTGCCTTCTCTTCTTTGGGGAGGTCGCCGAGTTCTTCGATTTTGTCGAGCAGTTCTTGACCCGTTAGGGGCGTGGTTTCGGTGGTTTTAGTCATTAATTTTTTACGTAGCTGTAGTGGGATAATTGGGAAGCCAGGCAATAAACTCTGATGGGTTAACGAAAAAAATCAGCGGGCTTAAAGCTTACTTCTTTTTTTATATTACACGTTTCTAGCAAAAATTATCTAGTTGGTTAAGACAAATTATTCCTGATTTTTTTTGCTTTTTCTGGGGGAGGATAATCTGGGAATAGCGCCGAAATTCCCAGCGGATTTTAGGGACACGCTCATCTTTCTGGAAAGGCGAAAAGCCGTTACGGGCAGGGCTTATTTGGAGGGGAAGTTGACCCTCAACGGTGTAATTCGGCAACGGAACTTATCTATACTTAAGCCATGAAGTTAACAACAAAAAGCCACTATAGCGTTAAAGCCCTGTTGGATTTAGCTTTACAACCCAACTATGGCCCCGCTTCGGTAAAGGCGATCGCCGAGCGGCAAAATATTCCAGCCCCCTATTTAGAAAAATTGTTAATGACCTTGCGGCGAGCCGGTTTAGTTAATGCCTATCGGGGGGTGAGTGGCGGCTATCAATTAGCACAGTCACCGGAAAATATTAGTCTGGGTCAAATATTAGCGGCACTCGAAGAAAGTGTGGAGCCATTTCCCCAGCCCCAACGGGATCAAAACCAGGCTGAGGATTGGGTAACCCTGAGTGTCTGGCGTCAACTCCATCAAAAATTCATTAAGGCCCTTTACTCAATTACCTTGGCGGATTTATATTATGATGCCCGCAGTTGGCAAGCAGCCCAAGGGGAAGAAATTAATTTTATCGTTTAAGGGTGTTGAGCCATGTCAACCCAGTTAAGAATAATTCTCGCTATGGAGAGGACAGCCACAACCTTTGGGGGAGGATGTCATTGGGGGACAACAGGGTTTCAAGGAACAGATCTCCAAACAACAGAGGTTTATTGTAATGGTTCGAGCTGCCAAAATAAAGGCGTTTTGCCTCCCATTGTTTCGGCGACGGATGTTACCGTTGTCGCCTTTGATGATGATTCCTGCCCTGTCAATCTTGATCGTTTAGTTAAGACGCTATGATCACAGTATTGGGGGGAGATAATGGGTCGGTTTGGTTAACTCTAGTCGTTATTTTAGGCGGCGCTGCGGTGCTGGATTATGGGGTAGGCGATCCGAAAACTTGGCTGCATCCGGTGCAATGTATGGGGTGGACGATCGCCAAAGGCAGCAATTTGATTTTGCATCGCTGGACTGGCCCGGTAGCAAGGCGTTGGGGCGGTGTCATTTTAGGATTTGGCGTGATTTTCGGTAGTGGTTTCTTGGCCTGGGGCCTGGTGCAAATAACGGAACAAATATCTCCTCTGTTGGCGATCGCCGTGCAGATTATGGGGGTGGCCAGTTGTTTTGCAGGGCGGAGTTTGGCCCAGGCGGCGCGGTCGGTGATGTTGCCCCTACAAAGTCAGGATTTAACCGCTGCCCGTCAGGCCTTGGGGCAGTTTGTGGGGCGGGATACAGATCAGTTAAACGAGGCGGAAATTCTGCGGGCCACGGTGGAAAGTGTGGCGGAAAACACGGTGGATGGGGTCACAGCCCCTTTGTTTTATGCCCTGGTGGGGGCGGCCA
>JAYKHU010000127.1:0-5555 GCA_035285105.1 Synechocystis sp. | reverse complement strand
GTTTACATCATGACCCAGGGGGGGCCATTGAATGCGTCTAAAACCGTGGTTTATTACGTTTACGAACGGGCTTTTCAAGATTTGGAAATGAACTATGCGTCGGCGATCGGTTTAGTGCTCTTTGGGGTAATTTTTGTGTTTTCATTGATTAATTTAAAACTCTCTGGCAGCGAAACGATGCTGGAGCGGTCAAACAAAGTGCTGTGATAACGTTCTGAGTGAATCCGTCCCCTATGACTGTCAACGTGTTTGTGTACGGAACCCTTATGCCTGGGGAATGTAACCATGACCACTACTGTCGCCCGTTCCTGCAACAGGCCACCATGGGTTACGTTTTTGGGGAAATTTATCATCTTCCCCAGCTTGGCTACCCCGGGGTTTGTGAGGGAACCGATCAGGTTTGGGGGTACTGTCTCACCTTCGGGGCCACTTTTTCCTTGAAGGCGCTGGATGCCCTGGAGGATTATGTGCCCCAACGGCGACCAGACCAAAATGAATATCAACGTTGTCAGACCACGGTCTTTTTCCCTGGCGATCGCCAATGTGAGGTCTGGATTTATCGCATGACCCCGGCCCAGATCCAACGGTATGGCGGTATTTATCTCCCCTCAGGGAAATGGTCGCCCCAGGACACAGTTTTCCCCCACTCTGAGGCGTGAATTGACTTTACTATTGCTGACGGGGTAAAGGGTCTTGCTCTGGTCTCTCCGACTCCAACACATCAAACAACGGCTCGTTAATGGCGATCATCAATGGCTCTTCGGCAATGACCGGCTTTTCCGTGGCGAGTTTTGCCTGTTGGGAGGCGGGTTGAAGGGGATTAACAAAAATGCTGGAACAAGCAGCCACCACGATCGCCGCAGCGGTCAGACTTCCCCAGAGCCAGAGGCGTTGCCAACGATTTTCTTTTTCAATACGCTCAAAAATTTGTTTAGACAGTTGATCCGTCGGCATTGAGGGGGGGATGGGAAGCTGGGGAAGCGCCGTTTGTAAGCGAATCAACCCCAGATAAGCCCGTTTAAAGTCTGGATCCGTATCGATCCAGTGTTGTACCTGTTTACGTTCTTGGGGCGTTACTTCTCCATCAATGTATGCACTTAACAATTCAAACCGTTCAAATTGTTCATCTTCAGATCCAGACGCTTCCCACGGCTGACATTGGTTCATCTCAAATTCAGAATTCATAGTAGACCTCTCTGGGAAAATTGCCACCGACAAGCAATGGTCGTGAATTAATGCATCAACCGAAGTTACGCTTTATTCACTCCTCACACCGTTGGACGGCTCCGTAGTCCAATGGCCCCTGGGATAAGCATCGAGATAGCAGATACGATCATCAGTCATCGCCTGGACTATTCAGCGGCTAGATAGGGCTGTAAAAAGGCTTGTAGTTTAGCGCGGGCACGGGCAATCCGAGATTTTACCGTTCCCAGGGAAACGCCGGTAATTTCGGCAATTTCTTCGTAGGCTAGACCATCAATTTCCCGCAAGACAATAGTGGTGCGGAAGGCTTCCGGTAAGTCCTTAATGGCTAAGCGCAAACATTCATAAAACTCGGCCGTAGATAGGGTATCGTCCGGGCTAGGGTAACCTGACTCAATATCCCAATCAATTTCGCCATCATCCATCCGTCGAGGGGCATCCAGGGAAATGGGATGGCTTACCCGTTTGCGTTTGCGTAACTCGTCGTAGAAAAGATTCGTGGCAATGCGACTCAACCAGCCTTTAAATTTGACGGGTTCATTGAGTCGGTGAATGTTGCGATAAACGCGAATCCACACCTCTTGGGCGAGGTCGGCCCGGTCTTGCCAATCGGGGGCCAAGTGATACAGAATTTTGTCCACATGGGATTGGTAGCGACGCAACAATTCGTTAAACGCCACGCTATCAGGACGGGCTTTTTGCTGACAACGGAGTATTAGATCAATATTTGATAATGCTTCAGGGGGCAATGCCTTAGGAGAGGCATAATCGTTTTCGATTTCCCAATTCGCATTAACGGCTTGACTCATGGACTTACCTAGCACGGTTGACTCCTCACTTAGTCTGTTTGACGACAGGATACCCTAAGAGTTTCATAAGTTAAAGTATTTTTTGAATCTTTTAAAATTCCCCAAGGGCAACGATGTCAGGGTTATCCTAAAAATGTACGCTTTGGATTTGGATAATTTTGGTCAACAGGTGTGTGACTAACAACCCTCCTCCCTCCCCCGATTCTTCCCGTCATCCCTTGATTAATCCCTCCCCCCCTCGCAAAACTGGGCGTTGGCTCACTTGGCAACGTCGGGTTCGTTACTGGTATATTCGTCTGCTGCGGCTCCAAAGTACCCCCCATGCCCTGGCCCGGGGGTTGGCCGTGGGGGCATTTGCCGGTATGTTCCCTTTTTTTGGTCTACAAACGGCGATCGCCGTCGTTTTAGCCATTCCCTTTCGGGGCAATAAATTCATTGCCGCCGCCGCCACCTGGATTAGTAATCCGTTTACCTACGTCCCGATTTTTTGGTTTAACTATCAGTTGGGGCAACTAATTTTGCAATCCGAGGGCCCTGCGTTTGCTGAATTGGATTGGCAATCCGGCGAAATCCTCCAATACACCAGCAGTGCGGCGATCGCCCTGTTATTGGGGTCGGGGGTGTCAGGGTTAGCGGTGGCCCTGAGTGCCTATCTTCTGGGACTCAAAGGATTTCAGTGGATCCAAACCCGTCGTCCCCAGCCCCCCAGACAGTCGCCTTAACGGAACTCTGGGTAGGAAACGTGGGTGGACGCTGTTATTGTTGCTGCCTCGGCGCCCCACGACACCAGTCCCGTTCCCCTCACTGTTATTCTGGTAGTTAGTTTTCTTTCCGTCGCCGATCTTCCTTCCCTATCTCCAGGTAGCGATGAGCAATTCCCTGTCTGTCCTCACAGAACTATTGCAGATCCAGCCTGCGCTGCGTCAACAGATGTACTTCAAGACGTCGTTAACAGCCCTATCCCATGCCATGGAAGATCAAGTGCTGGCGGAAAAGGGGGCGGGAAATTCCCTGATCATTGCCACGTTTCAGCGGGAACGATTTTATCGCCAAGAGGCCCATCGGTATCGCCGCATCGCCGAGAAAAGCCAACAGGTTTACGTGTTATCTGCCCCCGAAGCGGAGTTTAAAAATAGCTCAGACCACTACGAAACCATTGCGTTCACCCCCGATGATGCCCTAGCCCAGGAGTGGCACCTGGTGGTGATTGGTCACAATTATGCCAGTTGTTTAATTTGTCGAGAGCGGCCGACCCAGGATAAGTGGGACAATAATCGACGGTTTGAAGGCATTTGGACCTTTGACCGCACCGTCAGTCAAGCCGCCGCCCAGGTCTTATTGGCGCGGATTTTAGGCTATCGTCCCGAATTGCAGACCAAAGTTGATCAGGCGACAACCCTCTGGCTCCAGCCCCCTGTGATTGAATTCCCTGAGCCGTCAGCGGCGATCGCCAGTAACCCGGATCCGTTCGTGCAGCGATTAATCACCTACCTGCAGGCGGGACAATATAAATTAATTAAGGCCAACCGTAGCCTCCAGGATAAAGAAGAACGGGAACGATTACTGAATTCCATCACCTCTGCTGTCCGGCGATCGCTCGACCCCGAGGAAATTATGCAGGTGGCGGTGGAGAAATTAGGGGAAGGGTTAGGGATCTGCCGCTGTGTCATTTACCGCTGTGACCAGGATGATGTGGTGGCCAACATTAGCCATGAATTTTTAAACGAAGGGATTTATTCCATTAAAGATTATCCCTGGCCGTTACGCCATAATCCGCTGTTTCAAGAAGTTGTCGCCCTCAAGGAGGCGATCGCCATTGATAATATCGACCAAGATCCCCGACTACAAGCGCCGACGCGGCTAAAATCCGGAGAGTCCCAAGGGAGCGATCAGACTAACACGGAGTTAAAAAGCCTCGTTAAACGTTGTGAAATCCTGTCTTGGCTGTTGGTGCCCATTTTCTATCGGGAACGACTCCTGGGCATGATGGAATTTCACCATTGTGGTCCGATCCCAGCGGAATGGAATGCCGATCAAGTGGCGTTGGTGGATGCGGTGGCCACCCAAATTGGGGTCGCCCTGATCCAAGCGGAAGCCTACGCCAACTTACAGGAACTGAACGGTCAACTGGAGGCCCTGGAACGCACCCGCTCTAACCTAGTGGCCATTACGGGGCATGAACTACGAACCCCCCTCTCCACCATTCAAGTCTGTTTGGAAAGCTTGGCTACGGAACCGGATATGCCCCAGGAATTACGTCAGGTGATGTTAAACACGGCGTTAGAAGATGCGGAGCGTATGCGCAAACTTGTTCAGGACTTTCTCACCCTCTCCCAATTGGAAAGTGGGCGGGTGGAATGGAATGCCGAAGCCATTTCCCTAGAGGAATGCGTGGAATTGTCCCTGAGCCATATCCGTGCCCATAATCGTGGTAACCATATTCCCCACATCATTAACCAAGTCAATGGTGATACGCCGATGGTGGAGGCCGACGGGGAATGGCTGGTGGAATTATTGACCAAGCTGTTAGATAACGCGATTAAATTTACCCAAACCAGTGGTCAAATTGCCATCGCTGTCCAGCCTCGTAACGCTCAACACCTGGAACTCACCATCGCGGATACAGGGCGGGGCATTGAACCCGATCGCCTCGAAACCATCTTTGATCGCTTTTACCAAGAAGAAGGGGCCCTGCGACGGAGTAAAGGGGGAACCGGGATCGGTTTAGCCATCTGTCGGCAAATTGTCAAAGGCTGGGGGGGCGAAATTTGGGCGGAATCCCCCGGTAAAGAGCAGGGCAGCAAATTTCACTTCACCATTCCGATTATGGCCGGGAATAGTGTCCCACCCCCCCTTGCCCCCGTTCCCAAACCCCGGAGTAGAACCAAGGCGAAAGTGGCCACCCCCAAAAAGGCTGATCGTTCCCGCCAGAAACGCCCCTCAACTTCTTAATACCGACAACAACGTCATCCCCCGCAGCAGTAACAGCCCCCCCACTAATTGGGCGAGAAATACCCAGCGGGTATACCATAGCGCTGTCTCCACTGTGTTTAAGGTCAGGGGCAGACGGCGATCGCCCAACAGGGGTTTTGATTTGACAACCCCTTGATACAGATTATCGCCCCCCAGTTGTACCCCTAAAATCGCGGCGTAAATACCTTCGCTCCACCCGGAATTGGGACTGGGATCCTGGGGGGCATCCCGCCGACAAATCGTCAGGGCCGATAGGGGATGACCGGAAAAGAGAGCCAACATTAGCACCGTCAAACGACAGGGCAGCCAAGTTAAGCGGTCTTCCAACTGGGCACTAAACCAGCCCAACTCTGTGTAGGGCTGCCGACGATACCCAATCATCGAATCCAAGGTGCTAGCGGCTTTATAGGCGATCGCCAACGGGCAGGGGCCAATTAAGGGCATGGCCGCCCCCACCAGGGCATAAAACAAAGGGGCTGTGACCCCATCCACCGTGTTTTCCGCCACACTTTCCACCGTGGCCCGCAGAATTTCCGCCTCGTTTAACTGATCTGTATCCCGCCCCACAAA
>JAYKHU010000126.1:0-6542 GCA_035285105.1 Synechocystis sp. | reverse complement strand
AGGTTTGCTTTGCCGGCGGTGTTGCCACCAGATAGGGCCACAGGTCTTCTACCGTTGCCGCCATTAAAATGAGGGGTTTACTCCGTTCCCGTTGTTTAAGCTGATAAATTAAATCCGAATGCTCAGGGCGTACTGCCAACGCCGGTACGGTATCGGTGGGAAAGCTCACCACCTGGCCGGCGATCGCCGCTTGAATAACATCCGCTTGGGATCCTAACGGCATCTTATTTTTTCTCCCCCATTGGCTAAAAACAACCGTCGTTTAAGCCATTCTAAGGGATTGATTAGCCCCTACTCAGGGGGAAATGGCAGACTTAACCAACAACACCCTGGGGCTGAACTGGGTTCAACCTTTGTTGATGTCCGTGATTGGCACTTATTCTATATGTCCCCTTTCCAACGTCTTGATCGTTTGACCCGTTTGCCGAGTAGCGCCTATTTGGCGATCGCCACCGTTATCTTCGCCGCCTCTAATTCCCTTACCCGCAAAATTATTGAAATTGGGGAAGCCCATTTAATCAACGGGCACAATCCCATTTCCCCCTGTAACGTCCTGTTTGTGGGTAACGTGTGCGCCTTTGCCCTGTTGCTGCCGTTATGTTATCAGCAATGTCGCCCGGGGGTACTCCAAACATTAACTCGTAGGGATTGGGGGCTAATGGTCTTAGTGGCCAGTCTGTCGGGGGCGTTGGCCCCAGCGTTAGTGTTTACCGCCTTGGGATTAACTTCTGTGGCCAACGTGGTCCTGTTAAGTCGCCTTGCGCCACCGTTGGAATTACTGTATAGCTTTTTACTATTCGGGGCGGTCCATAATCCCTGGACGATCGCCGGATCGCTACTGTCCCTGGTCGGTGTGGCACTCACCCTGTTACTGGATCCCAGTATGCCCCTCCACAATCCCCCCCAGATGTTAATGGTGGGTCGGGGGGAACTTCTCACCCTGGGGGCGGCCTTCGTGACCGCTTTAGCCAATGTCGCCAGCAGAGCAGGGTTACAATCTATCCCCACCGGCCTGTTCTCGATCTTTCGCAATCTAGTGGGGGCCTTCATTTTCTTCTGGCTGGCGATCGCCTTGTTTGGTGTGGATCACTTCCAGGAAGTCAGTGCGCCGTTTTTGTGGGGATGGATGGTGATCTATGCGCTGGTGATTGTGGTGATAGGCCAATTTGCCTGGTTTGTGGGCATTAAAAACGCCCCCCTCAGTACCATCGCCGTTGCCAATGCCGGTAGTCCCCTAATCGCCATTGCCATTGCCTTTCTCTTGTTAGGAGAAGTCCCCACCCAAGCCCAATATGTCGGTGGTTGGGTTATTTTTATTGGCATTCTCATCGGTCTCAAAGGTAGTGGCCGGGGCACTCAATCCACCGCCCAATCCCCCCTCAGCCCGGGGAAATGGCTGAGTCTGGTACCAGGGTTTAAAGGCTTGTAAGCGTTAACCTACCGCCCTGGCAATCCCACATACCAGAAATAGGTCACCATCGGAATCAACGTTGCTAGGGCCAATAACACCACTACCCAAACGGTGGCACTTTTATCATCGGTTTCTTCGGCGGTGGCAAAGGTTCCCTCTAAACTGATGGCTTGTACGGTGGGGGGGCCGGGATCCGTTTGTCCTGAGAGTACCGCACTTAAGCGTTTATCCGCTTCAACTAAAGCCTGATTGTATTTTGCTCCGTCCTTTAACGGAACAGCGATGGTTTCCCGCAATAGACTATCGGCAATGTCTGCCGTGAGTAGCGCCTGGGCCGTTTCCCCTTGCCGGAGGGCGGTGCTATTGGTCAAGGTATCTAACACCAATAGAGTTTGATTGCTCTGGGTTTCTACATCGGGATACCAACGGCTAAATAATTGATCCGCAAAATCCTTAATGGTGGTGTCAAAATCTAAACGGCGAATCACCACGAAACGCACTTCCTGCCCAGTGGTTTGGGCTAACTTCTTGAGATCGCCATTCAAACGATTTTCGTTGGCCAGACTGATACTATCGGCTTGATCGATTAAATAGCTGGTTGAACCGGCCCCCACAATCGGCAGATCGTAAACCCCCGTGGCCAAGGCCGGCGCGAGATTAACGCTAAATGCCAGTAAAATCGGTAACGCAATGACGCTTATGTGACGCCAGCAGGAGCCGATCCAGGAAAAATTCAGACGAAATGCAGTCATAACAGTGCGGGGAAACGATTGTGAGGTACGTTTACAACAGACCCTAAATTGATCATTCGGGTTAAATTCTCCCCTGATTATAGGCAAGATCCCGTCCCGAAAAATATCCCATCCCGAAAAATATCCCATCCCTGATCTTGACCTCCTCTGCCATCAACCCACCTCCTAGAAATGTTTTTTGGGATGTCCCCCAGCGCACTGCCATTTATTTTCCCCATCAACCATGCCCCCTCTTGTACCCCCCACTAGCATCCTTGTTACGGGCCCTAGTCGTTCCGGCAAAAGCGAATGGGCTGAACATTTGGCACCGCAACTCTCAGAGTCCATCATTTACATTGCAACGGGTCAAGAAAATCCCGACGATGCTGACTGGCAGGCCCGCATTGATCGCCATCGTCAACGCCGACCGGAACATTGGCAAACCCTCAGTGTGTCCCAAAATTTAACTGCCACCTTGGCATCCCTGGCCCCCTCTGTCTGTGTGCTGGTGGATTCCCTGGGGGGCTGGGTGGCCAACTGTCTTGACCTCTCCGATGCGGAGTGGCAGTCCTTACAACGGGAATTTTTGCAATGCTGGGTTAATTGTCCCTTTTCCATCATTCTGGTGGCGGAGGAAACCGGCTGGGGGGTCATTCCCGCCTATCCCCTGGGACGACTCTTCCGCGATCGCCTGGGAAGTCTGAGCCGTCAGGTGGGGGGGCAATGTCAACGGGTTTACCTGGTCACGGGGGGGTATGCCTTGGCGTTATCCCAATGGGGTGAGCGCTTACCCCCGGAGAATCGTAAATTCTCGTAAACAAAAGCGACCAGCCCAGCAGAAATCGTTAGCATGGATACCAAGCAAGTCGCAAGCGAGAACTTCTGGATTTTGTTCAGAAGCATTAAAACATTATGGCCAATGCCACTGAAGTCAAAGAATATTTAGGCTACTGGTTTCAACTCGGCAAAGGCGTCGTCTTTCCCAAAAGCCAAGTCATTGTCCTGCCCGACCCCATTTTTGCTCAGCAATATTTTTCCCCCGCTTTCGAAGCCTGTTGGCAAAGAATTGTTCTCAGTCCCGAGGATTGCTATCTTGAAGGCACTGAGCAGAGTGTGCGAGACCTCCTGACCCCCGAATGGGAAATTATCAGTTGCGCCCGCTGTGCCCTCCCCATTCCCACCTCCCGTAGTCATATTCCCAGTTGTTTATGTCCCTGTATTGATTTAGAATCCTGGCCCAATTCGGAGCTACCCCGGCCCCGTCTCCCCCTCAATCGGGTTTTATCCCTACAAAATGTCCATAAACGCCTACTCGAACGCAATCAAAGCGATGCTGAAACGAAGGCTTGTTTATTGCCCAAGTATCGCGGTGCTGTTCCAGAGGCGTCCGGCCAAAATCGCCCCCAGTAATCATTGTTCGCCATGGATATTCCAGTTCTGGGTTCAACCCTGCTGTTTACAATTTTTTCTTTGATTGGTTTAGTCTTTTTTATTCGCTCGTCGGTGAAAGACCGCACCCAACAACTCCGGGCCTGGATTGATAATCCTGAGAGTGGCATTTTAGATGAGATCAAAACCCACTTTACCCAGCGGGCCTATCGCATTAGCCATATTGATCCGGTGGAACAGTGCGTTACCTTTGAGGGCAATGTGCAAGCTAGTCCGTTTTTAGCCATTTTTCTCAGCTTATTGGCCGCATTGGGATTGTTGTGTTTAGCGTTGGTGTTATCCATTGTTTTCCCCCGGGGCAGCATTATTTATTTCTTTCTCCTCTGGCTGGCCCCCCTCGCCGGGGTATTTTATTGGCGCAAGGCCCAACGACTGGAAATGATCAAACTCGAAGTGGGGGACCCCGACCAGCCCGATCGCCCGGGGCAATATCCCCTCACCATCACTGCTCACCGGGATGAATTACGACAATTAGAGGAAATGGTGAAGCTGGATTGGCAAGGGGGCAGCGCCCATTAAGGCGGGTTAACTTACTGGCAAACCTCAGGTGTTCACGACCTCAACGGTTTTCAAATCGAGAGCGAACCTCTCGCGGTAAGCTATGACCATCCTCCTTTGATTGAGTTTCTATGGATACCTTTGACGCAATTTACCAACGGCGAGCGGTTAAACACTTTGACCCCAACCATTCCTTAACGCCGGCAGAAGAGCAAAAATTACTGGAAGCCGCCATTCAGTCCCCCACCAGTTTCAATATTCAACACTGGCGCTTCTTGATTCTGCGGGACCCCCAACTCCGACAAACCATCCGTGAGCAGTACGGCAATGACCAAGCCCAGATGACCGATGCCTCTTTGCTGATTCTGATGGCGGCGGATACCAAAGCCTGGGAAAAAGATCCCCAACGGTACTGGCAAAATGCCCCCCAGCCGGTGGCCGAGTTGTTAGTGAATTGGATGGGGCCATTCCATGCAGGCCGGGAATGGTTACAACGGGACGAAGCCCAGCGTTCCATTGGCATGGCGATGCAAACCGTTATGTTGGCCGCCAAAGCCATGGGCTATGATTCCTGTCCGATGATTGGGTTTGACCTTGAAAAAGTGGCTGAACTGGTTAAACTACCTGCGGACTACGTTTTAGGCCCCATGGTGGCGATCGGCAAAGCGACCAAAGATCCTTGGCCGAAACCCGGGCAAGTCCCCTTGAGTGAACTGGTCAGCGAAAATCACTTCTAGGACATTATTCACGTTTGGGTCACTTTCTCAGTATTGTTGACCAGTCCCCCCATCAGGATTGGCGAGATTACCGTCGTTTCCCCCCTTGCCAATCCTGAGCAGAATCGTTAATATCGTTAACATAAATTTACAAAGTGACTCTTATGTTAATCGTCATTGCTTCCGTTTTAGTGGTAGGATTCTTAGCTCTAACCCATTTTCAGGCGGCTCCCTCCCACCAAGCGATCCCTGTGAAGGTAACGGAAAATCAGTTTTATCGTCGTTGAAACAGCTATTTTTAAAGGTTCATAAATAATGATGTCAGAGACTCTCATGCGGCTATTGAAGGAGGATTTTAATCTTTCTTCCGAACAAATCTCCTGGGGATTAAAGCAAACCCAGGGGATGCCTTCCTATTTGCCCATGATTCTCTGGCAGTATGGTTTGATTGACATTTCCCAGCTTGATCAACTGTTGGATTGCTGGCATTAGGTCGGTCAGGGTTTCCCTCCCTTTATAAAGCGTGGTGAGAACGGAACCAGTCCACCGCATCTGCCAAGGCCTGATGAATGCAGGATTGGGGTAACCCCAGTTCCTGAACTGCTTTCCCTGGGTTGTAATACATCTTTTGGGCAGACATTCTTACCCCATCCATAGGCACCGATGGCGATCGCCCGAGGGGAGCTAACACGGTTTCTTCCACCCAGGCAACGGTTAGGGGCAACCACAGGGGAACGGTGACAGTGGGGGCAGGAAACCCGGTGATTTCTGCTAAGTGCTGCAAAATTTCTTGCAGGCTGACATTTTGATGTCCAAGAATATAACGATCGCCGGCTTGCTGAGCAGGTTTCCCCTTTTGCCAGGCCAGTAAATGGCCCGCCGCCACGTCCCGCACATCAATTAAATTTAAGCCGGTCTCGACGTAAGCCGGCATTTGCCGTTTTAAAAATCGTAGAATTAAATCCCCTGTGGGTGTCGGTTTCAGATCCCAGGGGCCGATGGGGGTGCTGGGGTTAACAATGACAATGTCTTGCCCGCCCTGGGCTGCGTTAATCGCTTCCTGTTCTGCCCAATATTTCGATTGTTTATAGGCCCCAATTAACCTGTCCACCGGACTTTGGTAAGTTTCATCGGCGGGTTCACCATCGCCCCGCACCCCGATCGCCGCCACGGAACTGGTGTAAACGGTGCGTTCAATGCCCGCTTTTTGGGCACAGGCTAGGATATTGCGAGTACCCAGCACATTACTGTGATATAGAGCCTGTCGGTCTTTTTGCCAGAGGGAATAATGGGCCGCCACATGGAATAAGCCCCGACAACCCCGCATTTGGCGATCGAGGTCAGGATCGGTTAAGTCCCCCGTCACCCATTCCACCGGCAGTCCTTGTAAATTGTCTAAACGACTGTGGGGACGCACCAACGCTCGCACCCGATAACCCGCCGCTAATAAATGACGAATTAAATTCGCGCCCACAAATCCCGTTCCCCCGGTCACAAAAAAACAATCGGTCATGGCTTGGCGTCAGGTATGGTCAGGGTGTTCAAATTCCCTCAGAATGGTCAGGAATTTTACCTATAATAATCTCTACCCGCTGTCTCCTAACGCCCCATGAAATTTAGTCACCTCGTCGATCGCCTCCAGGCCCAGATTAAAACCCACAGTCTTGTCCAAGGGAGTGATCACGATCCTGAGATTACGGGGGTAGCGGCCTTGGATGAGGCCACCCAGGGGCAACT
>JAYKHU010000125.1:0-6188 GCA_035285105.1 Synechocystis sp. | reverse complement strand
CCTTCGGCGATCGCCACATCCTGGGACTGAATGGTTAAGGTGGCCTGCCAGGGAGAGACAGAAGCGGTGGCGGTTAAACACCCCAACGTTAAAAGAAGCGGCTCCGGGGTGTCAGGAAAATGAATGTGCCATCGACCCTCGGAGGAGGAATGGTAACCCCGGTCAATGTATGGGGGGCGATCGGTGGTGTCGGTTAACGTCCCTCCTTTCCCCGTTAGCTGCAACGTTGCTGCCCGCACCCCAACTTTAATCTGACCTGACAACAGCGACAGCCATTGCCCTGGCCGACGTAACTGGGCCTTGATAGTCCAGGCGTCCGTATCCGGCTGAGAGATTAGGTCTAGGGTTAACCCCACGACCTGGGGATAAGGGTTTTGCGTTTCGAGGGGGTGAAAATCTGCCATGGTTGGTCGAAGTAAATGCTAAACAGTCTACAGGACTCAGCGGAGTGGGGGAGGGAAAGGACTGTAGACCTCGGTAAACGGGGTTTATGGCTCCTTTGCTGAGGGAGGCAGGGGCACTGCAAAATCAGGATGCTCCCATGAGCGGGGATCTTCCAGCGGTTCTAGGTGGGTGGTGACCTGAGCACCCGCAATTTGATTGATGATCGCCGTTTCGAGGGATTCACACAGATCATGGCCTTGACGAACGGTCCAGTCCCCCGGTACGAGGACATGGAAGGAAATAAACGATTGGGACCCCGACTGGCGCGTTTTTAACAGATGGAAGCGTAACCCCTGGGCTTCGTAGGTGGTAAACAACAGCGTAATTTGTTGCAGTTGTTCTGGGGGCAGAGATTGATCCATTAAGCCCGATAGGGTTTCTCGCAACAACCCCATGCCTGTCCAAATAATATTCAGTCCCACCAGGAGGGCAATCACCGGGTCTAACCACTCCCAGCCGGTCACGGAAATTAAGCCCACTGCCACCACTACCCCCACCGAGGTCCACACATCCGTTAGTAAGTGATAGGCATCGGCCCTCAAGGTGATGGAATTCAACCGCTGCCCTGCCCGCAATAGAATCCAGGCAACACCCCCATTAATGACGGTGGCCACTAATGCCAGCAATACCCCTAAGTTAATTTGGGTTAAGGGTTGGGGATTAAATAACCGATCAACAGCGGCAATAATAATGCCCAACGCGGCCACTAAAATAAAGGCGCTTTCTAAACCACTGGAAAAATATTCCGCCTTACTGTGGCCAAAGGGATGCTCTAAATCTGGGGGCATAGCAGCGACGGACAGGGCCCAAAAGGCAACGATCGCCGCTAATAAATTCACCGTTGATTCCAATGCATCGGACAGTAACCCCACCGACCCCGTCACCTGATAGGCTGTCAACTTCAGTCCCATGGTGGCGATCGCCGCTCCAATGGACAAGAGGGTGTACGGACGGGCAGCGCGAGCAGTCATGATCAATTTGATTTAGCAACCCATGCTAAAGGGGGATGGAGTTTCCTTTTTACTGAAGGGATTGAATAACCTAGGCCGCCGGTAAACAGTCAGCCAAAGCCTGCCACCGAAAAACCCGATCGCCGCCCATTTCCAGAATGACCTTCAGGCGGGGTTCCTGTTGGGTTAACCCGATCAAATATTGGATCTCGGTATTGGACAGCACATAGCCTTCCAAAATCCACAGCACCAGGCCTTTACTGTTAGCCGGTAAATTTTCCAACTGGTAGCCGGCGATCGGCTGGGCGAAATACACTGGCCCCACCGCCCCTTCTTGGGCAATATTCTTCTTCCCTAGGTGGGCGGGGCGGACACCATGAACATTCATCAAATAGGCCCCCACATCCCCTAGACCCCTAGCAGAGAGCGAGAGGCTGGTGTACCCACTTGCCCGTAACCGTCGTTGATAGCGACCTTCATATCCACCTTCTAGGGGCGCATAGACGGCCAATGCCCCCGCATTGTCTAAAGCGCGGATAAATCCTTTTCCGTCGGCAAGTAGTGGCAACTTCATAACGATACAAAGAGTACAGACAAGGGGTACAACACTAAATTAATCTGGCTTGATTATAGGCTAAACCACGATGGTTAAACCGCTACCCCGCCGCTGAATCCTAACCCTGGGTAGGATAACCCTACTGTGACATTCGGAAATCCTGCCCGTTTAGGCTTGTGAATTACCGTAACCATTCGTCATGATGGAAAGGGTAATAACCCCGGGTTTGACACCTAGACGCTTTAAATAAACTTTAAACAATCAGTTTAGGCATTTTCTTGAACCTTCTGATTGCTAACGCCGTCTAAACGTTAAAGCCCTATCCAAACATGGTGTGGATATTACATCGACTGCATTACTAACAGCATTTGCCGTCAATTGCTTAGTCTAAAGCACTTTTGGGAAAGCTAATCATAGTAACAGTCATTCTGCTGCTCACAAGGAGTCATTCTGAATGCCCACCGCCAATCTCTCCTCCTCAACGTCAACTCCCGCTTTCACGGCAGACATGGTGCGGTCTTACCTGCATGAAATCGGGCGGGTCCCCCTGTTAACCCACGAACAAGAAATTATTTTTGGGAAACAAGTTCAACAAATGATGCCGTTGCTTGAACAAAGATTAGCTTTGGCAGAGACACTGGGACGGGAGCCGTCCGATCAAGAATGGGCTGACACAGCGGGGATTTCTTTAAAGGAATTAAAACGGGTCATCCATCAGGGGCAACGGGCCAAACATAAAATGATTGAGGCGAATTTACGTCTCGTGGTGGCGATCGCCAAAAAATATCAAAAACGGAACATGGAATTTCTGGATTTGATTCAAGAAGGCAGCTTAGGGTTAGAACGGGGTGTGGAAAAATTTGATCCCACCAAAGGGTATAAATTTTCAACCTACGCCTACTGGTGGATCCGTCAAGCCATCACCCGGGCGATCGCCCAGCAGGGTCGCACCATTCGTTTACCCATCCACATCACCGAGAAGCTCAACAAAATCAAAAAAACCCAGCGGGAACTCTCCCAGCAATTGGGACGCAGTGCTACCCCAGCGGAAATTGCCCAGGCATTGGAGATTGAACCCGGTCAAATTCGGGAATATTTGAGCATGTCTCGGCAACCCATCTCCTTAGATGTACGGGTGGGGGACAACCAAGACACGGAACTGTCGGAATTGTTGGAAGATAACGGTGTTTCCCCCGATGCCTACATTACCCAGGAGTTAATGCGGCAGGATTTGCATAATTTGCTCTCGGAATTAACGCCCCAGCAACAGGCCGTTCTAACCCTCCGCTTTGGGTTAGATGACGGCAATGAATTGTCCCTGGCCAAAATTGGTCAACGCCTTAACATCAGCCGGGAACGGGTCCGACAACTGGAACACCAAGCCCTCGCCCATCTGCGCCGTCGTCGTTCCAACATGGTGGAATATATTGCCGCCAGTTAGGGCCATGGTAATGGTTGCGCCCTAAGTCTCATTGTTGACATCCCTCAGGCATTGGTCTGGGGGATGTTTTTCGTCAAAATATACTAATCTCTCCCCAAAATTGGGGGGCTGGGGGGGCAAAACGAAACCGTTGGGGAGGGGCAAGATCACCTTCCATCTCTTCCCTCCGGGCACATAGTTTGGTAGCTTACTAGATAAAGATTCATTGATAGTATTGACCGATATCGTTGGCTGTCTAAGGTTACCTGGGGCAGTTTTGTCTATCTAAAAGGAGAAACTCTAAAATGTCCATTGTTTTCCAGGCTGCATTAGCGGCTCTTGTACTGTTTTCCTTCATCATGGTGATCGGGGTTCCCGTTGCCTATGCTTCCCCCCAAAACTGGGATCGTTCCAAGCCCCTACTCTATTTAGGGTCTGCCATTTGGGCCGCATTAGTGATTTTGGTGGCTGGTCTAAACTTTTTAGTGGTTTAGTGCCTGTTCCCTGGCTAGAGACAGAGGGCAGTTAACATTGCGTTGTTCCTTGCCCTTTTACGATTATATAAACCAGCGAGATACGCCATGACAGTTTATGAGGGGTCTTTTGCTCAGCCCACAACACCTTTTCGCTTTGCCCTCGTTATCGCCCGTTTTAATGATTTGGTGACGGACAAGTTATTATCCGCCTGTCAGGATTGCCTCAAGCGCCACGGGGTTGATGTGGAACCCACGGGAACCCAGGTGGATTATGTGTGGGTGCCAGGCAGTTTTGAAGTCCCTCTGGTGGCCCGGAAGTTGGCCCTCTCTGGACAGTATGACGCCATTATTTGTTTGGGCGCGGTGATTCGAGGTCAGACCCCCCACTTTGATTTTGTTGCGGGGGAAGTGGCAAAAGGGATTGCGGCGATCGCCGCCCAGACGGGAGTACCGGTTATTTTCGGCATTTTAACCACCGATACCATGCAGCAAGCGTTAGAACGGGCTGGGATCAAGAGTAACCTGGGCTGGCACTATGCCATGAATGCGTTGGAAATGGCGAGTTTAGGCCGTCAAATGGCGGCGTTGCCCAGCGGCAAATCCTAACTTTTTTAAGTTCTAATTTTTTGCGTACACGAAGCGATGAGGTTGCAACATCGGTGCCCGATTCCCCAGAGTCTGCCCCCATCCACGTTTTAAGTCAGCAGATTAAGGATCACGCCCTGGCGATCGGTTTTCATCAGGTGGGCATTGCCTCTGCTCATTCCCCGGAACCGGATCTGGCGGTGCAACGCCTACGCTCTTGGTTGGCTTTGGGTTACCAAGGGGAGATGGATTGGATGGCTAATCCAAAACGGGAATCCGTTCACGCCGTTCTGCCTGAAGCCCAGTCCGTGATCGCCGTTGCCCTGAATTACTACACCCCCCATCCCCACAGCGATCACCCGGAACACGGCAAAATTTCCCGTTATGCCTGGGGGCGGGATTACCATCGGGTGTTAACCAAACGGTTGAAGCAGTTAAGTCAGTGGATAACGACCCAGGTTCCCACGGCCATCACCCGTTTCTATGTGGACACTGGCCCCGTGCAGGATAAGGTTTGGGCAGAACGGGCCGGCATTGGCTGGATTGGCAAAAACGGTAATGTGATCAGTCGTCGTTATGGTAGTTGGTTGTTTTTAGGGGAAATCATTACCAATCTAGTTTTAGAACCCGATCGTCCCCACGCCCACCACTGTGGAACCTGTACCCGCTGTTTAGACGCTTGTCCAACCCAGGCCATTACCCAGCCCTTTGTGGTGGATGCCAATCGCTGCATTGCCTACCACACCATCGAAAATCGTCAGGACACCCTGCCAACGGCGATCGGCAACAAGTTGCAGGGTTGGGTCGCCGGGTGTGATATTTGCCAAGATGTTTGTCCGTGGAACCAACGTTTTGCCCAAGTAACGGATGTTGAAGATTTTCATCCTTATCCGGGGAATATCACCCCTAATCTTAAGGAACTAGCTGAAATCACTGATCAGGCTTGGCAAGCTCGCTTTCCGGCCTCTGCCCTCCGACGTATTAAACCAGCAATGTTACGACGCAATGCCCGTGCTAATTTACAATGTAAATCATAGATTTAATTAAAGAATAATCAAAATAAATTAATTTGTATGCTTCTGATCATCGACAGTTGATGGTTTTCTCAGCTAAGGGTGATTTTTAGGTGTCAACCAGCATATTTGCTTGTTAATCAACGTTTTTTTAGTATTGCTGCAGATATTGAAATATTGCCACTGCTTCTGCTAGTTTCCCTGAATTATGGCCATTAAAGCAATCTTGTTCGATTTTGACGGTACGATCGCCGACACCTACGACGCCTTTCTGGAGATTGTTAATCGTCTGGCGATGGAGTTTGGCTATCCGACCGTTGATCAGCAAGAAGTGGAGCGACTAAAAAAGTTAAGTTCCGCTGACATTATCAAATATGCTCAAATCTCCCCCTTCAAAATTCCTTTTCTGTTGCGACGTTTAAAAAAAGAATTAGGGAAGCAAATCGCCACCCTTAAGCCCTATGTTGAGATTAAAGAAGCGTTGGCATTCCTCAAAGAGAAGGGGTATACCCTGGGGATTGTCACCTCCAACCACAAAGATAATGTGTTGATTTTCCTGAAAAATAATGATTTAGCTGATTTTTTCGACTTTATCTGTGCAGGAACCACCCTATTTGGCAAAAATCGTATTATTAATCGCGTGTTAAAGGAATACCATTGGAACGCGGAGGAAGTGATTTACATCGGCGATGAAACCCGGGATATTAGTGCTGCGAAAAAAAGTCGCCTGACGATGATTTCCGT
>JAYKHU010000124.1:0-31615 GCA_035285105.1 Synechocystis sp. | reverse complement strand
ACCTCCCTATCTACTTCAAATCATTGTTAAATTAACAAAAATTAAGCAACCTTAACGGGATGGGCTGCCAAGGCTTCCACCAAACGACGCACCGCCGCCACCATGGCCAACTCGTCATTCAATTGATTAATGGCGGAGCCTACCCCGACACCGCTGGCACCAGCGGCGATCGCCATGGGAACGGTCACATCGGATAACCCGGAGGCACAGAGGACGGGAACGGATACCGCGTGGGAAATGCCATGGGCAGCCGCTAAAGTGGGGGCCGCTTTTTCAATCAGTCCTAGAACACCACCATGTTGGGGGGCCGCACTGGTGCCGCCTTCGGTTTGGATAATGTCCGCCCCAGCCTCTACTAAGGCTTCGGCCAGTTGAACCTGTTCATCCAAGGCCAAAATGTGGGGAACGGTGACGGAAAGGGTGGTGTGGGGCAATAACTGACGGGTCGCTTGGGTGAGGGCCAACACCTCTGGGGCGTCAAAGCGACGACCTTGGGCATAAAAACTGTCAAAGTTGCCAATTTCCACTAAATCGGCTCCAGCATCCACCGCCTCGGCTAACACTTGGGCATCCACTGCCGACACACAAATGGGTAAATCAATCAGACCCCGTACCCGTTCAATCAACTGGCGATCAGCGGCAATATCAACAAACGTCGCACCACCGGCTTGGGCGGCCCGCACCACGGCACTTACGCGATCGCCGTCAAAATTATTTAAGCCGCTAATGACTTTTAACGCGGTCCGCTGGGCCAAGGCCTGCAAAAGTCGGGAATTGTTTACGCTCATAAAATTACACTCAACCTGGAATTGGCATTAATTATAGCGGAACAGCCTTCCCTCGCTTCGTTTCTGCCTTCAAAATGAAAAGTTGGCGATCGCCACATTGCCTTCTGTGGTGTCAAACGTGACGTTTAACAGTGCCTGCCAACGCTGGATAATTTCTTGTTCTCCCTCGCGGTTAATATCATCCAATAAAATTGTTGCCCCTGGGGAAAGTTGATCCTTAAAAAAGGGCGCAGCGGGAAAGCGGGAATAGCGAATTTCAGGGCGATAAGCGGGGGGACCATCCACCAACAAACAATCAATGGTTTTACTAGACGGGATGACCTGACGAATTTTTTCGGTGTCGTACCAAGGGGTTTGGTTAAGGGCAAACTCCCAGGGTTTTAAGGGGGCATCAATTAGGGTCACATAGTCTTGTAGCCCTTCATTTTCTAACCTTGCTGCGAGAAAGTCTAGCCAGTCTCGATTATTTTCAATGCAATAGAGCTGTCCCTGCCAATTATTTTGAACAAATAAGCGGGCAATATAAAACGTGGAAATCCCCCCTCCACATTCCACAATGGTCAAATGCTGATTCAGCAAAATTTGATTGAGGATTTTCACCAAACCACTGGGGCGCATGGCGTAGCCACTCCAGGGTAAATAATTACCGGCCAAGGGAGCGAGATAATTCATGGCCAGTAAATCCGCTAACGTTTCTAGCAAGAACGGGTTACTGTCTTCGGCGTTACTGGGTAACGGGAGTGCCATTTCAAAGTCCTTCTGATGGGTTATTATTTTGGGCTTTCAAAACATGTTTAAAACTGCAATTTAAAACTGCAAATACTCACCGCCATCTAAATGGATGGTCGTACCGGTCAAAAAGTCCTGTTGTAGTAAATACAAGGCCGCATCGGTGACCACTTGGGGATTACCCGGAATTTTTAACGGAATCCGGCGATCGGCATAGTCCTGCATATATTGTTTGGGATCGGGGGTGTTATGGGCCTCCAAAATTTGTCCCAACGCTAAACCATTGACGGTAATATTAGGGGCTAATTCCAACGCTAAAATCTCTGTCATATCCCATAATCCCCGTTTAGTTAAGCGATAGGCAAAATGATCGGGACGGGGACGGGGGATGCGAGCATCATTGATGTTAATAATCTTTCCTTGGGAACCGTCTGCAACTTGTTTGGCAAAGGCTTGGGATAACTGAAACGGGGCGCGGAGATTGACCGCAAAAATCCTATCCCACAGCTCCACATCGGTTTGTAAAAATTTATCTTCGTGGGGAAAAATTGAGGCACTATTAATTAAAATATCGACTTGGCCAAAGATCGTTTGGGCTTCAGGAATAACGGTGGCGGTGGCGTCGGGGTTGGCCAAATTAGCCGAATACAGATAAGCTTTTCTACCCAGTTTTTCTACTGCTGTTTGGGTTTCTACCGCCCCGGCTTGGGAATTGCCATAGTGAATGAAGATGTTACAGCCTGCCTGGGCGAGGGCGATCGCCAATGCTCGACCAACCCGAACACCTCCCCCTGTAACCAGTGCTGTTTTTCCTGTTAAGTCCATGTTTCCGATCTCGATAAAGGCGAACCTTTGGCTGTTTTATGACCACACAATCTATTTAACCAGATTACGCTCGCTCGGCATTGCCATAGACGGGGGCAGTTTGTGCGGGATGGGGAACGTCTATCAGTATTAATCAATGGGCAAAAACCCTGGCTGGGTTTATCCGTTGACGGGGTTGATTGAAAACAAATGGCGCAACTTTCCAGACGGAACTGCCATCAACGGCTTTAACTAAGGTACTCACCCGTTGGCCACTGCGGGGATCGATCCAGTTGGGGGCAATTTCGGCCAGAGGCACCAACACAAACGACCGGAGGTGACATTGGGGATGGGGAATTTGCAACTGGGGCAGGTTTAACTGCTGATTGCCATAAAAGATCAAATCTAAATCCAAGGTTCTTGGCCCCCACCGTTCTTGGCGAATGCGGCCAAAATGTTGCTCGATCGCCAGTAGGGTTTGCAGTAAAGCTTGAGGCGACAGGGTAACTTCCAACAGCGCGCACCCATTAATAAAATCCGGCTGGGGCGGCCCCACGGGATGACTCTGATACCAACTGGAACCTTGGATCACGGTAATCCCTGGTGTCTGGTCTAAAATGGCGATCGCCTGGTTTAAGGTATCCAGTACTGAACCAATATTTCCCCCTAAGCCAATTACAACGCGGTGAGGTCGTTGGCAAAGACCAGAAGTAGGGGGGTCGAACATAGACTCAGGATATTAAGTATAAAAGTTATCCTAACAAAGGATTTTTCAGCCCCTGAGGGAATTTAGGGATTTTTAACCATTGGTAAATTGCCGCAACCCAGGGGGATACCAAATGGCTTCCACAGTGGCGATCGCCTGTCGGACTGCGTTGGACTGATCCGCTGACATGTGATCCCATAAAATCGTGACATGGCCTAATTTACGACCCGGGCGAGAATCGGTTTTGCCATACCAATGCAGATGGGTATGGGGTAACGCCGCAATTTTCTCCCGTTGGGCAAGATAGTCAGAATGGGAATCTTCGTAGCCCAGGAGGTTAATCATCACCGCTTGGGCACAGGTTAACGCCGTTGTTCCTAACGGTTTACCCGTCACAGCTTGGAGTTGCAGGGCAAACTGGGAGGTGGTGCAGGCATCTAGGGTGTAATGGCCAGAGTTGTGGGTGCGGGGGGCCAGTTCGTTAATTAATAGTCTTTGCGCTGGGGTTTGCCGTTGGGGAGAGGGGGGTAATAAAAATACCTCGATCGCCAATACGCCGACGTAATCCAATGCCACTAAAATTTGGCGGCAATAATCAGCCATGGTGGCGGCAATCTCTGGGTCAACCGGGGCCGGGGCAATGACCAACCGGCAAACTTGTTCCACCTGCACCGTTTCCACCACGGGGTAAAGTCGAATCTCCCCAGAGGGACTCCGGGCCCCAATAATGGCTAATTCCCGCTCGTAGGGCACAAAACTTTCCACTAACCAGGTGCCGGGGGGATGCTGCCTCAAATTCGGCAACTCAGCGGCGGTGTTGAAAACCTGGGTTCCTTGGCCGTCATAGCCAAACCGTCGGGCCTTCAACACCCAAGGAAAGGGCATGGGTTGGGAGGGTAAAGATTCCAACGCCCAGAAATCCGGCACCGGTAGTCCGAGTTGTTGTAAGAATTGCCGTTGTTCCCATTTGTCCAACAAGGGAAATAACGCATCAAGGCGGGGATAAAAGACTGTCCCCTGATCAGCCAGGGATTGCAGGGCCGCCAGATCAACAAACTCATTTTCAAAGGTAATCACCCCACACTGCTGCGCCAATTGCTGGGTTCCCTGGACATCGGCGATCGCCGCTAGGACGGTGGATTGGGCTAGGGGGACAGCAGGATCGGTTTCATCAGGGGTTTGGACGGCCAACGCCAACCCCAGGGAGGGCGCTTCCTGGGCCATCATCCAGGCCAATTGTCCCCCCCCAATGACCCCAACGGTGGTTGACTGTGCTTGCATGAAAAAATCAATGAATGTTTAATTATTTTTAAGATTTCACCCCAAAATTTACCGACATCCCAGGGATTCCCGGGTGCTAACCCCCGTTTTCGGATTAGTGCCTTCCGCCACATCACATAACGCCGCCGCTTGTTCGCTATCTAAGACAGCTAAGGTAAAATCTGCCCCGTTAATCTTGGCTCCTTTAAAAGAGGTCCGGAGCATAATCACCTCTGTCAAAATGGCATTTTCCAAATTAGCCCCTTCAAAACTACTCAGATAGGCTAAACCGTTGGTTAAATCTACCCCTTTGAGGTTGGCCTCCTTCAGGTTGGCACCATTAAACACCGATCCCCGTAAATCCATCGACTCAAAAATGCTGTTACTGAGATCAACGTTGGTAAATTGTGCCGTCAATAAGTCCTGACCCCGGAAATCCGTCTCCACCAACGCAACATTTTCAAACGCAGAACTACTGCCGGTCACAGAGGAAGAACTAGCGGCGATCGCCGGGGACGACCAGCAGAGCCAGACAAGACTGAGCAATAGGATGACAGACTGACGAAACACTTTCAACATCGGGATAAAAAACACCAATTCAGCAAGGGACGAGAAAACAACCAAACTTTATCTTAAGGGATTGGTTCCCTGAATCCCACTATCCCTTGTCAAATTTCAGGGGGTCATACGGGCAAAAACCTCTGTTTGGGGAGGTGGGGATATATTGCTCGCAACCGCTGTGTTAGTCATCGTGTTAGCAGGAAGCGTCTGGGATGCTCTATTTTGAGCGGGGTAATTTTGGAGGTTGAGTAACGGTAACGGTTGGTTGCTGGACTCCCAGCGTAATTTCAGCCACTGCTCTTGCAACGGCATTTTTGATTCAGCTTTACCCTGGGGATGGGTGATAAACAGCGTAACGGCTTCAAGCATTTGTTTGATGGTGTTACTGCTACTCTGAATCGGTAGGGTTCTTAATTGGACATGAATCTGTAAAACCGTGCAGCGACACCATTTTCCTTCCAGTCCCTCTAGGTCATATTCAATTTCAATCAGACGGTCTAATAGAATCTGCTTCGTGGTTCCCCCTTCCGGTAGGGGGGATTTGACCAGGCTCCCCACTAGCTCGGTCAGTTTTTCTTCCACTTGATGGATGATTTGATAGTGAAAAACCTCTTCATCCAAGCGCATTCTGAGGTAGTCCAGGGCTAAAATCTTGGATCCTCTTAGGGCAGAACTATTGAGATAATCTTGTAATGTATTAGAGGTCTGTTCTAAATTTTCTCCCTGTTTGGCATTTTCCCGTTGGAGTTGCTTCAGTTTTTGTTGACTTTGCCACCATAACCATCCGGTGAAAACTGTTCCCAATAATAAAACCGCCGGCAGCAGCCAGTTACCGGCCAGCAGAACGGCACTGTCTTGATACGTTGCTCCGGATAGCGGGCTACTGGGAAGGTCCCCATGGTGGATAGCTGAAGGACGGCCAGAAAGCAAAGCCCCCGGGGGCTGAGAGGTGGGAGAAGAGGGAGAAAAATCACGCATGGTTAAGTAAGGCCGCCAACAGGGCTTCCCTGAATATTGAGTCAGCTCTATTTACCAGCAGGACAGTCAGTAGTGACCATCATGACTGAATAAAAATAAATTTCAGGATTCAAAGATTAGCGGATGACGCTAATGCACTGTTGTTGAATTTGGCGAGGGTCTGTCACAATCGAAGACGATGATGACGGCTAGCGGGGCAACCCGACAGTCACATTTGACTCATTCTATTAGCGTAGAGGTCTATCCAGTCTTTGTATGCCAAACGTGATACCTCATTTTAAAATTTTTCCTGCCCGATCGCCGCAAAGAATCATGATTAGTGGCGGAATTTTACTTTTTTCTGTCACCCTTGCTATCCCTAGCCAGTTCAGCGGGGCTGCGGCGCTAGCCAATTCTACGCTTCCTAACGCCTCCCCGTCCCAGACCCAGTCCCCCTTCCTGTTATCCCATAGCAATAACGCCCCCACTTCTATGCTTCCCCAGGCGATCGCCGACACCGTTTTGCAAGCTGTAGCCCAGCGCACCAATCAACCGATTAGTGGGTTTAAAATTCAGTCATCGGAGTCCAACCAGTGGACCGATAGTTGTTTGGGATTAGCTAACGCCGGGGAAATTTGCGCCCAGGTCATCACTCCCGGCTGGCGAGTTGAAGTCAGTGATGGTCAAACAACCTGGATTTACCGCACTGACCGGCGGGGCAAAACGATCCGCTTGGAATCAGCCAATTAACGAGGACTGAGCGTAGCCGAAGCCCTAGCCCATCAACATCACATTATCAATCACATGAATAATGCCATTATCCGCCTCAATATCGGCACTGACCACGGTGGCATTTTTTACTTCAAAGGCTTCCGTAAAATCGAGGGAAATGGGGGATCCTTCCACGGAGGTGAGGGTGGTTAGGTTGGCCAAATCCCCTTGGGTGAATTTACCGGGGACAACGTGATAGCAAAGAATGCGCGCAAGTTGGGGAATATTTTGCAGCAAGGTGGTGATGGTGCCGGGGGGCAATTTGGCAAAGGCGGCATCGGTGGGGGCAAACACAGTGAAGGGGCCAGGACTTTTTAACGTATCCACTAAATCGGCGGCGGTGACGGCGGCCACCAAGGTTGAAAACCCATCATTATTGACCGCAATATCGACAATATCAGGCATGATGTTTGATTTAAAAATGGGATAAAAACAAGAAGAATTAACGATAATCAGCGGTTTGGATATCTCTTAAGCGGGCTTCTGGACGCAGGAATCGATCCAATTGGGCTTCAAAAAATTGACGATTTTTAGCTAAATGTCTGGGATTGGGATCATCTAAGGGATATAACAATGCGGTGCGTAGGGCCTGAATAACCGCCGAGGTGACGTTGTACATAGATCGTTGAAAGGTAATGCCTAATTGCACCAACATATCCTCTTCTCCCCGGCAATGATTTTGATAATACTCAATCAAATAGGGGGGTAAAAAGTGCAACATATCATCCATCAATAAGGTGGGGGGAATTCCTGCTGTCCCCACGGGAAAGACATCGGCATACAAAATGCCGTAGTGGAATTCTTTTTGTTGTTCAGGCACCTGTTTGGCTTGGGCATTATAGGATTTTGTGCCCCGGAAGGGCGCAGTGCGATAAAAAACCGCTTCCACATAGGGCAACGCCGCTTCATAAAGCCACGTAAACCCCTTAGATTTGGGGATAATTTCATAGCATTCGTCGCCAATATAAACATGGTGATAAATGGGACGACCGGCGATCGCAAAAATGCCGTTGACCAAGAAATTCATCGCATCAGGAACGCCCTGAAAACCCCCTTCATCATAAATATCTGACATTTCAAAAAAGACGGGAGCCATCACTTCCCAAAAGAGTCCCAAATTGGCGTAGTAGGAGAGTTTTCTCACCTGTTCTAAAAACATCTCTGGAAAGAGTTTATAGAGAGCTAACATGGGGGGATTCTGTTTAAAGTAGGCTTTAATGGCCCGATCTGCATTGGCTTTATATTCCTCACTATCTAAATAATCATCAAATTTCCCTAGTCCCATATCCCGGCCGTGCCATAGCATCGCATCCATACAGGCCTCGGCGAATTCCATATTGATGCGATCATGCCAAAGATGGTGGAAGAGTTTGGGCATTTTAGTGGTGTTACCCTTTTCCATAAACTCAATCAGTTCGGGATGGGCCGTCGCTTCACCACGCCAAATTCGTAAATCCGCCGTTTCGCCTGCATAGTGATTTTTAAGATCCAAATATTCCGGGGGTAAAAAATATTTAAAAAAGGGCAAAGGGTCAAGAAAAACCCGTTCTGCAATGTACAGTAGGTCCCGCCAATAAAAATCCATCGGCACCGCATAGGCTTTATAAATACCGATAATTTGCATTAAATTTTCTGGGGTATCGGGCAACATCGATCCCCCTGCTTCGAGACGATGAATGACATCGGCAAAGGGATGGGTTGAAGGGGGCAGTTTAGGGGCTACTAAGGTTGTGGTCATGGGGATTCAGGAAACGTCAATACTTGGGACTGTCAGAAAAAGAATTACTTTTGGGCGAGATAGGGCAAATCCTGAACGGTTTTAACCTGGGCAATCATTTGGTTGGTGGTGGGTTCAATCCATTGAACGAGGAAGTTGGGTTGAATACCTAAAAAGAAGATAATACTGGTTAATACCAGGGCCGGAATCATTTCTGAGGCTAAAACTTTAGGGTAGTAAGCCCGTTGATTGTCCAGTTTGCCAAAACAGGTCCGGTTCAACAAAATGACAAAATAAACCGCTGTTAATCCCGATGCCAGAATGCACAGTAAGGTGGGAATGGGAAAGGTGGTAAAGCTGCCTTGGAAGACAATAAATTCCGCCGCAAATCCGACTAATCCAGGAATTCCCGCACTGGCCATCCCCGCTGTAATTAGTAACGCACTGGTTAACGGTAAACCCCGCACCGGATTCATCAACCCATTCAGCACATCCAGGTCGCGGGTGCCCGCATTGCGTTCCACAATACCAACGAGGTGAAAGAGGAGCGCCAAAATTAAACCATGGCTAATCATTTGGGCCACGGCCCCCAGAACGCTCAATTCTGTCCCCGCCGCCGCTGCCACTAAGATATAGCCCATGTGCCCAATGGAACTATAGGCAACCATACGCTTAATATCTTTTTGGGCGATCGCCGATAGGGCCCCGTAGAGGACGGTGATGGTGCCAATAATGGCGAGGATGGGGGAGAGTTGAACCCAGGTGTCAGGGAAGAGTTGTAAACCGAAACGAATAATGCCGTAGGTGCCTAATTTTGCCAGGATTCCCCCTAATAAAATAGCGGTGGCGGGGGAGGCTTCGGTGTAAGCGTCGGGCAACCAAGTATGGAGGGGAACCAGGGGAATTTTGATACCAAAGCCGACCAAAATTAAGGTCAACAAAATTAATTTAGCGGAGTCTGTAAAACCGTCTGTGATCTGAGTATTGTAATCAAAGGAACCGTTACCCCCCAATAAGCCAATGCCGAGAAATGCTGCTAATACCAGTAAGCCCGAAAAGGCGGTGTAGAGCAAAAATTTCATCGACGCATACCCCCGTTTTTCGCCGCCCCAAATGGCAATCATCAGGTAGAAGGGGATCAGTTCTAATTCATAAAAAATGATGAACAGTAAGAGATTTTGGGACATTAACGCCCCGGAAATGCCCGCATTAATTAATAAAATGAGCGCATAATAAAGCCGTGAACGGTCTAAATTGGGGCCAATGCTGTAAATGGCAACCCCCGTTAAGAGACTATTCAAAATAATTAAGGGCAGGGAGACGCCATCAATACCCAGGCTGTAGCTTAATCCTAACTGGGGTATCCAGGGGAGAGATTCCTGAAACTGAAATTGGCTAGTGGTCAGATCAAATTTGAAGAGGACCAATAATGACCAAATCAAGGTCAAAATGGCAAACAGTTCGGTGATTTGCCTTAATCTTTTGGCCTCTATATTGCCCGGAAAAAATCCGACAATTAATGCCCCGGCGATCGGTAACAGTAATAAAAGGGTCAGCATTGTTAAACAGGTGATGGATTGATCGAAAATTTATCGTTAACTGATTTGGCTTGGACAATAAAATTCAGCTTAAAAGGCTTGGCCGAAGATGGAATAACTGAGGAAAGCACCAATGAGCGTTAAGCCTAAAACAATCGACAATACATAGAATTGCGTTTGTCCGGTGACGTTATATTTAAGGCTCTGACCACTAAAAATGGTCACTAAACCAATTAAGTTAATTACCCCATCCACCACCACTGTGTCGAACCAATTAATGAGACGGGAAATGGCATCCACCACCGCCACAATGGTGACTTTATAAAATTGGGCGGTGTACAAATCGTAGGCAAAGAAATTCTGCAATGCCGGTAAGGGCAGTTGTAAGGGTTTAGCAATGGTAGGGTTGAGGTAAATAAACGCCGATGTGCCCATGCCCACCACACTCGATCCCAATAAAATGAGGCTTAAATTAACATTCAGGTTGGCAAAACTGGGTAATAACTGCCATTGGCTGAGGATTAATGGGGTATGTAACGCAAAACCCACCATGATCACCATCGGTAACACTAACGCCCACAGTCCTTCCGGCGATCGCCCGGTCATCGGTTTCGGTTTGCCGCCAAAGATTAAACAAAATTCCCGGGTCACATTGAAAGCTGTTAATCCATTCACCAACAGCAAAACCCCAACTAACAGAAGAGATTGATCTGCCAAGGCTTCCGTTAGTTTTAACCAAGCCCAAAAAGTGCCAAAAGGGGGTAAAGCAATCAAAGAAACAATGCCCACCAGATAGCTTAAACCTGAAATCGGACGACGGGACCACAGCCCCCCATATTGGGTTAAATCCTGGGTAATATTATTGAGAATAATGCCGCCGACACACATCACCAAAATGGACATTGCCAACGTATAGGTCAGGATCAATTGCAACGCCGTTTCCGTTTGTCCGGTACCCACAGCGATAAAAACTAGCCCCATATAGGCACTAACCACATAGGAGAGGGAACGTTTAATATCCACCTGGGCGATCGCAATTAGGGACGCCCCGATCGCCGTTACCGAACCAATCACAATCATGACCGTTAACGCAACGGGGGACAGGGCGAGAACGGGTTGAAGTTTCACCAACACCCAGGCCCCAGTGGAAACCACTAAAGTATTCCTTAAAATAGTGGCGGGAATGGGGCCTTCCATCGCCTCATCTAACCAAAGGTGTAATGGAAATTGAGCACATTTCCCCAAGGGTCCGGCAATTAACGCTAAACATAGTAACGTTGCTAATGTCGGATCGAGGGTGGTAGTGGCGGCCCATTGGGCCAAATCATCGTAATTCCAGCTACCCGCTAAGGGTAATAACGCGACTACCCCCATTAATAAAATTAAATCCCCCACCCGTTTGGTTAAGAACGCATCCCTGGCCCCCGTGACCACCAAAGATTGATTGAACCAGTAACCAATTAACAGATACGTTCCTAGGGTTAAAATTTCCAGCACCACATAGCTAAAAAAGAGGGAGTGACATAACACCAACGTGCATAATCCCGCTTCAAAAAATGCCATCAACGCAAAAAATCTTGCCCATCCCCAGTCCCGTTCTAAATAGCCGACGGCATAGATTTGTGCCAGAAAATTAACCCCTGTAATTAACACCAGGGCCACAAGATTCACCGTGGAAATTTTCAAATCTAGACTAATACTTAAATCCGCCGCCTGTAACCAAGCAAAGGTGAAGTCAAGGGCGGGCTGATCCCAGATATAACCGAGCACTAACAGACTGTGGATTAACGCTATTAAGGTCATTAAAATACCGATATATCCAGCGGGTCTTGGCCCCGTTTGTCGGGTCAATCCCGGTGACCACGGAATCGCAAAAATAGCCCCTAAAAGCGCATAACATGGCACTAGCCAAACAACATTAGTCAGACTCTCTAACATGGAACTTACAGGTAATGGAATATTATCTAGATTAAATTAATGACACCTTAAATAAGCGCAAAATAGCAATTTCAGCGCCGAGCTAGGCATAGACAAGATGCGATAGGTCTTAATTAATGCATAGACAAAAGATTATTTATTGAGTTTTATCATAGGGCATTGATAATCCTGATGCAACAACCATTCACTGAATCAAATGATAAGTGGGCTTAATCTAAGCCTGATTTCCCTATCGGGGTCAACGGCAACAGGCATAGTGGGTATTGCCCCCTCCTCCCCGGAGAAAGTCGTTACCGTTCATTCCGCAGATGGTGATGAATGGCATAGTATGGGACTAACCCTGGTCTTTCCTACATTACCGATGTCCGTTACCCTTCCAACCCTCCTGGCCCTCGACTTTGACGGTGTGATCTGCGATGGCTTACAGGAATATTTTCAAAGTACCCAACGCGCCTATCAACAAATTTGGACCGATGCTGCTTCAACGGATTTAGATAACCAGGCTGAGGCGTTTTATCGATTGCGCCCGGTGATTGAATCCGGTTGGGAAATGCCCCTATTGCTCCGGGCATTGGTGTTAGGTATTGAACCTGAAGATATTCAACACAATTGGCCGGCGATCGCCAAGGAATTGCAGGAGCAAGAAGGTATCGGTAAAGCGCAATTAGGGCCAGCGTTAGATCAGGTTCGGGATAATTGGATTCACCAAAATTTGGACCAGTGGTTAGGATTACACCGTTTTTATCCGGGGATCCTTGAGCAGTTAAAACATTGGTTAGCGAGCAGCAATCCTCAATTTCTTTACATTGTCACCACCAAAGAAGGTCGCTTTGTTAAACAACTCCTCCAGGGTCAAGGGGTAAATTTTCCAGCGGATCACATTATTGGCAAAGAGATTAAGCAACCCAAGTTTGCCACCCTGCGACAACTGTTAGAAAAGCATCAAATCACCGGCGATCGCCTTTGGTTTGTGGAGGATTTACTAAAAACCTTAACGTCAGTGGCTCAACAACCGGAACTCGTACAGGCTCAACTTTTTCTAGCAGACTGGGGTTACAATACCCCGGAAATTCGTGCTTCCTTACAAGGTCAAAACCGTTTTCGGTTATTATCCCCTGCCCAATTTACTGAAGATTTTGAGCAATGGATTTAAACCCTTCAACTAATCTGAGCGAGAATTTTTTCTGCAATCTGGCGATCGCCATTTTTATCTAACTTTTGGCTTAACCGGGGGGGGTTGGGGGGATGATTGAGAAAATCCCAATTCCCTGCAAAAAAGTCTTGATGATCAATAATTTGATGGTCACCATAATTCTGTAACCCGTCGAGTAGAATTGCTGCTTCTGCAAATCCCTCCCGCGTTAGAGAAATAATCGGTACCTCTAACCGTAACGCTTCAGAAAAAGTACTAAATCCTGGCTTTGACATCACCCGACCACAAATGGGCATGATATCCACCGGGCGATAAACCTGACCGGGTACCAAGGTTAAATTGGGCAGTGGCGGTGCCTGGCGATCGAACGTTAAAAACTGCCAATCAGGAAAGGCCTTTAGACCGTCATAGGGAATGGCTTGCAATCCTAAACCGCCAAAAGTTAATAGAATGGTGTGGTCTTTCGGAGTGTGAATACCTAAGGTTTGCCGCAGATCCTGTTCCGTAAACCGGGGATCTCCCCCTGTTAGCCCCGCCTCAATCTGATTCGGGAAAACGGCCATCGGTTCCGCTAAGGGAAGACGAAAGAGCAAGTCAGCCTGGGCATAGTCCGCTTCCATCTTGGCCACAATCTCCCCAAAGGGTTCCCCCCAGTCCCGGTAGATGAAATTCCAGCCAAAATTACTCACACACCAGGCCGGAACCCCCGCTTGATGGGCGATCGCCACCGCTAGGGGCGGAATATCCGCTAAGACTAAATCCACTTGATTATTGCGGAGATAGTTGGATTCGGTGGCAATGAGACGGTGTTTTTGTTGATAGATTTCAGTTAACCGGGCTAAGGTTGCTGCGGTGTCCATTTGTAGGCTATCTGCTTGGATTACCCCCACATCAACAGCCACAGGGCGGTGGATAAACGGTTTTTCTAAATAGCTTTCCAGTAACCAGCGAGGGCTACGGGTCGCCATAATGATTAACACCTCTGGGCATAATTGCTGTACCCGATGGGCAATACAAGCCATCCGCACCGCATGACCAAAGCCATGGCCAGTGATGGCACAATAAAGGGTAGGACGCTTAATAAGCGATGACATTTCATTAGTTTTTGTTAACTATTTTTTGATTCTACTATATCTGCCCCTCCCAGAAGCATTTCGATTATTCTGAAAGAAACCAATTACCCCTTTTCTTCTATGGCTACTCTTGAAGTCGATCTTGGCAAAATCCTGGAAAAAATAGATTCCCGCTTGGAACGGTTAGAAGGGGGTCAAGCGGATCTGAAAACGGCGATCGCCAGCATTGACCAGAAGGTAACCGACACTAGCAAACGGCTCGACTCAATTGAAGCAAGGGTTAGCAGTTTAACCGGCTGGATTATCGGTATCCTATTTGCGCTAGTCGGTGGATTGTTGGGGCTACTGGGGAAGGTAACGTTCTTTCCTAATCCTTAGATGGTAGACCTATAGGGTCATCAAGGGAGTAAAGCCGTGTTTCACAGATGCTTCACCGATCGCCTCCATTTTATTAACCGTAATTTGGTTACGTCCCCAGGAAAAATTGGTATGCCAGCCCTCAAATTCCAACAAAATCGCTTCGGCAAAACAGGCAAACATCTGACGGGACGGAATTTCCATCTCCACAATTTTCATAATCGCCCAGTTGATATCGAGGGAATGCTCCACAATCCCCCCTTTCAAAATATGAACCCCGTCCGCTTTGAGTTTGGTGTCTAAATTTTTGGGATATCCCCCGTCAACGATTAAACAGGGCTTTTTGAGGGTTTGGCTATCAATTTCTACCCCCTTGGGCATACTCGCCACCCACACAATAATGTCCGCTTGGGGGAGGGCATCCTGTAAGTCCATAATTTTGCCCCGGCCCAATTCCCCCTGTAGATTTTCTAACCGCTCACGGTTGCGGGCAATCAGCAATAATTCCGACACCTGATGCTTGCTGTCTAACCAACGACACACCGCACTACCGATGTCCCCGGTGGCTCCACACACCGCCACCGTGGCTTGGCTGAGATCAATGCCTAATTTTTCTGCCCCCGCTTCCACCTGTCGACAAATTACGTAGGCCGTGTGGGTATTGCCGGTGGTGAAGCGTTCAAAATTTAATTCAACGTTGCGGACTTGATGATTTTCCTTGAGGTTAAATTCCTCAAACACAATCGAGGAGAATCCCCCCAGGGCGGTAATGTCCAAGTGGTTCTTCTGCGCCAGGGCCATGGCATTTAAAATCTTGCGGATGGCGGCTTTGATGCGCCGTTGGGTCAACATTTCTGGCAAAAAACAAGATTCGACGTATTTACCTTCGATGACTTGCCCGGTAAGACTCTTTACCTGGAAACTATCAACCACCTGGGGCGGAGCAGAACACCAAAAATCCAATCCTTGGTTAGCGTACTCTGGATAACCTAAATCTTCAGCGACAGATTGGGCGTGTTCTAAACTCGTGAGATGACCGATGAGACCAAACATTGATGATAGTCAGAAAAAATAAGGATGGTATAGCGTTCTACTTAGCTACCAACGTTATAGCCATTAAGCTTTACACAGTATGGCATAAATTTGACCGCTGCCCGACTTGCCACCAGCCAGGAAACGGGTGTTGCTTTGGCAAAAAAGCCTACGGTGCTAGACCCTAGGCTTCCTAAAACAGATAAAATTCGTTGATCCACGATGGAAGGGTTAGGCGGCGGTTAACCCGTAGGAAGACATCCGCATAATTTCCCGGGTGCTAAAGCCAATGTTGCTCAGGGCTTCGCCGTAGCTGATCATGAAGTCTTCGATCAGGGCTTCTTTTTCCATCCCCAATACTTTGGCATCATCTTGAACTTGGTTTAACATCCGCCACACCAGGGGTAAATTGGCTTTGTTAGCGGCTTCCAGTTCTTCTTTGGCGCTGTCAAAGTTGGCTTTTAACCATTCTTCCCCGTAGTTGAGATGGGTGTATTCGTCCTTCACAACGCCCTCGGTGATTTTGCGAGCAAAGTCGTCAGCCACGGGAATGTAGATGTTGTAAGCGGCGATCGCAAAGGCTTCGATAATTAAGGCTTGGATCAGTAAGCAGGTAACAATTTTTCCTTCGGCAAAGGCGGTTTGGAAATTGCCATGGAGTCCGGAGAAAAATTCTTGGGCATAGGGCATATCCGGGGTCACATTGAGGTTGTTACCACAGGCTTGAAACCCCTTCTTGTGGCGGTTTTCCATTTTCGCTAAGCGCACCAAATCCTCTTTGTCGTCAGGGAGCAGGTCTGCCATCTGCAAATAGTTGCTGTAGGCTTCCTGTTCGCCCTCAATGACAATGGCGTTGATGCGGCTGTAAGCGTCTTTGTAGGTGGCGCTGGAATAGTCAAATTCAGTGCGGACAGCAAGCTCAGGCATGGGGGATTTTGACTCCTCTGGGGTGAACAGTTAAGGAAGAATTAAGTATAAACCGTTTAGTTGTTTTTATAATATAGTCTCCAGATTAATGCAAATTGTAACGGGTTGACGGCGTCAGTCTATAGAAAAGCTTCGGGTGTGCCAATAGGTAAAACTAGATACTTAGTCTACCCACCGACATTTTAAGGGTTTTGACCAGATTGAGCAGGGGATAAGCGGGAGAATAGCTACGCATGGGGGGCAATCAGCTCCACTTGGGAATCGTTGCCAATCATAAAACGGAGGGCTTTGGGGTATTGGGGGGCCGTAGTGACCCTGGCTTTTTTGCCAATGACGCTATCGACGATGCGTTGCTGAATGCCGATGATTTGAGCGTCTTCTAAGATAACGCTATGTTCCAAATCCGCGCTCTTAATTTGAACCCCGTTGGCGATGCTACTGTAGGGGCCAATGAAACAATTTTCGATGCGACAATTTTCCCCAATCACCACGGGGCCGCGGATGACACTGTTGATAATTTCACTCCCTGCGGCGATCGCCACCCGGCCCGAGATTTGACTGTGCTCATCAACATGACCTTGGCAATCCCCGGGGGTGAGACAATCCAAAATAATCTGATTTGCCGCTAAGAGGTCGTCTTTTTTCCCGGTATCTAACCACCAGCCCGTTAATTCCAGGGCTTCCACCGTCTGTTGACCACTGATTAAGTATTGGATCGCATCGGTAATTTCCAATTCCCCCCGGGCGGAGGGGGTGATGTTGGCGATCGCCGTATGAATGGTGGGGGCAAAAAAGTAGAGTCCCACTAAGGCCAAATTGGAGGGGGGATCTTTGGGTTTTTCCACGAGGGCCACCACCCGACCCTGCGGGTCCACCGTGGCCACCCCAAAGGCCGTGGGATTGGGCACAGACCGCAACAGGATTAATGCGTCTAAGGCATTGCGCTGGAAGTGATGCAAAAACGACTCTAACCCATCTTCAATCAAGTTATCCCCCAGGTACATCACAAAGGGAGAGTCCCCCAAAAAGGGCTGGGCAATCTTAACCGCATGGGCTAATCCCAGGGGCTGGTCTTGCAGAATATAGGTAATCTTGGCGCCAAATTGATCGCCAGGGCCGGTGACCGCCTGAATTTCACTCCCCGTTTCCGGGCTAATAATAATGCCAATTTCCGTAATCCCCGCCTTAACAATGGATTCGATGCCATACCAAAGAATCGGTTTATTGGCCACGGGAACCAGTTGTTTCGCACCGGTGTAGGTGAGGGGACGTAAACGGGTGCCTTTACCGCCAGAGAGGATTAATGCTTTCATGCCCGAAGATTGTGCCTAAGCAGGATTGAGTAATGCCCCCATTAAACGTGAGCATGATCCCCTTGACAATGATTGACGGGTCAACGGAGCCGTCTCCTAGCCCTGTTGTAACCAGCCCCACGCCCCCCCCGCTAGAATGATCAGGCCAAAGGCTAGACGGTACCAAACAAAAATCCAGGTACTCCGTTTTTGCAAAAATTTAATCAGCCAGGCGATCGCCAGATAGGAAAAGACAGCGGAGGAAATCACCCCGATGATTAAGGGCAGAATCGCATCACGGCTAACGGTGGTATCTAGCACCCCTTTCAATTCCACCAACCCCGCCAGGGTAATGGCCGGAATCCCCAACAAAAATGAAAATCTGGCGGCGGCGGCCCGTTCTAAATTAATAAATAACCCCGCCGTTAAGGTAGACCCTGATCGCGAGACCCCCGGAATTAAGGCTAGGGATTCGGCACAGCCCATCAGTACCCCATCCTGCCAGCGTAACTTTTCAAAAGGACGGCGGTGGCTGCCCACTTTTTCCGCCAACGCCAACAATAAGGCCATTACAATGGAGGCCACGGCGATCGTGGTCATACTCCGCAGGGGAGAATTATCTAAATCTTGAATAAAGAGTTTCATCAATAGGCCAAAGAAGACAATGGGCAACGTGCCAATGGCAATGCCTAGGGCTAATTTGAACTCAAAGGAATCATATTTTTGGGTGGTAACAGCTTTAACGATTCCCCGGGTGATGGTGCTTAAATCCTCCCAGAAATACCACAGCACCGCCGCAATACTCCCCAATTGAATCACCGCTGTAAACGCCACCCCCGGATCCCCCCATCCTAACGCCACGGGGACAGCCTTGAGATGGGCCGTGCTACTGATGGGTAAAAATTCCGTCAATCCCTGGACAAAACCTAAAAAAAGGGCTTGGAAAATGGTCACATTACTCCCCCCTGTTGCCGCCATCCCCCCCGGAGACACCGCTGGCTGAGCCACTCCCCAAGCTTGGTGATAGAAAACGGCGATCGCCGTACTAAGGCTAAAGGCGCTAAGAAAGTTGAGTTGGCGGGGGGACATTAAAACTCAGGGAATCAGTGAATAAAAGAATCTCAAAGATTTTAGCCTATTGCGTCCAGGGCATTACTTCCCTCAAGGCGCTCCCTGGGGGACATTAACTCGCATCCCCTTGAAACATCAACCACGACAAAAAGAAATTACTAATGAAAATAGTCAACAGGGACGTTACAACGGCGGTGGTGGTGGATTCCCCGACCCCCTTTGCCCCTCCGGTGGTGGTTAGCCCCCAATTACAGCCAATAATGGCAATAATTACCCCAAAAATAACGGATTTAACCAGAGCGCTAAACACATCCCATAATTCTGTAAAGGCTTGCACCGAATTGAGGAAAATCCCCGGATTGACCCCATACATACTGCTAGAAACCAATAGTCCCCCCACCATGCCCACCAACAAAGCCAAGGCCGTTAACAACGGCAACATCAGCGCACAGGCAATGACCCGCGGCACCACTAAATAATCAATGGGATCAGTTCTGAGCATATACAACGCATCTAACTGTTCCGTTACCCGCATGGTGCCAATTTCAGCGGCAAAGGCTGACCCCACCCGCCCCGCAATCACCACCGCTGTTAACACCGGGGCCAGTTCCCGCGACAGGGACAGGGCCACCACCCCCCCAATGGTGGTTGTGGCGCCATATTCAATAAATTCCCGGGCAATCTGAATGGTGTAAACCATCCCCACAAACGCCGCTGTCACCCCGGCGATCGAGATTGATTCCGGCCCCACGCTATTCATTTGTTCAATGGTGTTGCGGCGGTGGATACGACCTTGCAAAATATGCAAAAAAACCTGACCCAGCAAAAACCAAGCGGCAATCAACCGCTGAAACCATAGGTGAAAATTACGGCGGAACCGTTTATCTTGCATGGGGAAGGGAAAGGTTAATTTTTGGCGTTACGCTCAACCCGGAACCGTTCCACTGAGGTCAACAGATCACGGGAAATCGACACTAGGGTTTGTAAGGATCCTGCCACCCGTTGGGATTCCTGGGAGGTTTCTTGGGCGGTTAACTCAATGGATTGCATCACGTTGGACACAGCCCCAGAGTTTTCCTGTTGTTTGACCGTATCGGCGGTAATGGAGCGCACCAGGGTGTTAATGCGGTTAGATACCTCAATAATGTCCTCCAAGGCCCGCTTCGACTGCTCCGATTTGTCCGTTACATCGATTACCTGTTGAATCCCTTCTTCCATGGCCGTCATTACTGACCCCGTCTCACTCTGAATCTGCAATACGATTTGTTCAATTTCCTTCAACGACTTAGCGGAGCGGTCCGCCAACTGCCGAACTTCGTCCGCAACGATGGCAAAGCCCCGTCCCGCTTCCCCTGCCCGTGCTGCTTGGATAGACGCATTCAATGCCAAAAGGTTGGTTCGGGAAGCAATTTGGGAAATCACCGCCACAATTTTGGAAATTTCTTGGGAGGCTTCGGCTAACCGTTTTACTTTCCGAGCCGTTTCCGATACCGTTTCCCGAATCTGTAGAATCCCCCCCACGGTTCTTTCCACCGCTTCCCCCCCTTTTAGGGCGGTCAGGGAGGAGGTGTGGGCGACTTCCTCCGCTTCCCGGGCGTTTTCTGCCACCCGTTCAATGGATTCAGTCATCAGTTGTACGGAGTTAAGGGTAACGGCTAATTCTTCCGCCATCCGCAGGGCATCACTGGAGTTATTGCGGGCAAAGGATTCACTATCTTTGCAATTGTTATTCACCTGTTTAGCGGCATTTTTTACCTGCAAAACGATTTCCCGCAGGTTTTGGATGGTGAGGTTAAACGCATCGGCCACAGCCCCCAATTCGTCGGCGGTGACCTCTGCCTGTACGGTCAAATCCCCCCGGGAGGCCCCTTCCACGTCATCTAGTAGGCGAATAACCTGACGTTGGAGTTTTTCCCGGACTTTTTCCGTTGCGGCCGCCCGTTCTTGTGCTTCACTGGTGGCGGTCAAAATAACCTGGGAAATGTAGTTAAACCGTTGGGTTAAAGCCCCCAATTCATCTTCGGAACGCACCTTGGCACGGACGTTGAAGTTCCCTTCATAGATAGATTCAAATTGACTTTGCAGATCGTCAATAATGTTTTTAATCTGACGCATCAAAAGGCGATTAATGAAAAAGACACCGATCGCCGAGGTGAGAGCGGTTAAAAACGCTAAATTCAATAACGAGGGGCCACTGGCTTTGGCGGTGTCTGCTGAGTTGGCGGCGGGTTTACCCTCTTTTTCCTTTGACTGCGTTTCAGCAGGTTTATCCTGGGCAGATTTTGCGTCTGGTTTTGATTCCTCGGCTTTTTTCTCTTGATCTTGACTGGCGGCCGGTGGCGGAGAAGCGGCCGGCGTAGTCTTGTTAGCCCCCACGCCGGTCACACCACCAATAATTAACACCGCTAACCCAGAGAAGACCCCGGAGGCGATCGCCATATAAATTTGTTTTTTAAACAGAGACGCATTGGTAAACCAGCCCAACCAACCGGGATCCACCTCACTGGTGGGTCGATCACTGAAAGGACTGGATGGGCCAGACAGATCCCCGGCGCCCCCCCCTTCTGGCTTCAGCCACGTCGCCATCCCCGGTGGCGTTCCGGTGGCCGCTGTCGGCAGGGAGTCGACCCCACTCACATTACTACTGGGATCCCCGGCGGTGAGGTCAAGGCTAGTATTTTGGGTAAACAGGGAAGAATCCGGCAACTCCGGGGCAATATCGGTCAAATCAAAATCGGAAAGGTCATCAACCCCACCATCCTCAAACGCTTCGAAGGTCGGCATCACGTCATTATCCTGGGACGATGGGTTGCCCCCATAGTAGCCCTCAGGGGAGGACTGAACAGTGGGCACATTGTCATGCTCGATGAGCGAATCCACCCCATCTTTTCCATCTCCTCCCTGCCAACTCTGATAGTCAGGGGGCGCAGACCCCGCCATGGGATTGCCCAAGGGTTCTGGGTCAATTTCCGATGCCAACTCAGCAAAATCGAGGGCTTGCCCCCCAAACTCCGGCGGCACCACGAAGGTGGACTCGCCGGTTTCTGGCATCATTGTTGGTTCATCACCCCCTAAATTGTCGGCAAAATCATCCGCATTCCAGTCCACATCATCAATATCTCCCCAGCTAACTCCTTGTTTAGCGTCCGCGGGGGCGGCAAAGGGATCGGAGGCAAATGCTTCCCCGGCATGCCCTGCGTCATTACTCCCCGACGGCGGCACTGCCCCCCCAAAGGGAGACGCTGACTGGCTAGCAGAGGGATCTTGCCCCCCATGGCCTAAGGTGGGTTCCCCAAAGTCTTCATCGGTAAACACACCACTATCCCAATCCATGGCATCGTCGTCCGGGTCCCAATCCTGGCCGGTGCCTCCGTCCCATTGGGAACCAAACGCGTCAACGTCAGCGGTTTGATGGGCGTTATTGCCCCCCATATCCCCATGGCCGCTAATTTGCTGAATCGCTTGCTGGGCACACTCAATCAAGTCCTGGCGATCGGATATCTGAATGACCGCTTGATAGGCCTGTTGGGCCAGGTCATAGCGTTCTAAGCCAATATTGATATGACCTTTGAGGAGTAAAACATTCGGTTCGTCGGGAAACTCAGACGCCAACTGGTCAATATGGGAGGATGCCTCTTGATAGTCTCCCTGTCCGTAGGCAGCGTAGGCAAGGCCATAAAGCTGCGAAAAATTGGTTTCTGATGCCATTTTGCCAGTTTCCTCAGTCGGATTTTAGGGTAGGTATGACCATTTCGATGGAGCTAGACTCCTTAGGTTGCCCAACGGGCAGAGCGAAGCAGCGCAACGTGGTCCAATAAACGTAAAACTTTAGGCGGCGAGGGAGAACCTTCGTTCTCTGACGCTGGAATTTGCCATTCTCCCTGCACATAGGGAGCAATGTGGTCCGGCACATTCGTCGCGGTTTGCAGGTGTTCGATGTCGAGCCATTCCATATTACCGAGGGATTCAATTGCCAACCCTAACAGTGTTTCTTGATCTTCGACGGCAATGACGGGAATTTCGGCCCGGTCGGTGTTGAGGTTGACGTTATTTCCCAAAAATCGGCCTAAATCCGCCACCCAAATCACCTGCCCCCGTAAATTAATGGTGCCCAGTAGCAGGGGAGAGGCATTGGGAATGGGGGTAATCCGGTCAGGGGCCTGTTGCATAACCTCCCGAATGGACACCGCTGGCAAGGCGAATTCCTCTTGGGAGGGGAGATAGAAGCGGAGATGGAGATCCCCTTCGAAGGCTTGTAAACTTTGGAATGAAGGATCAATCTCCGGGCTTTGATTATTAAAAATATCAACCGGGTTGCTGCTGTTAACCATAAAATTGTTTACCCTTCAACCGTTTAAGATGCGGAAAATCATCTCACGTCATCCTCATTTGCGGAGCAGTTGCTTGATGGTACCGACAAGTTCCATGGGCTGAAAAGGCTTGGCAATATAGGCATCGGCCCCCTGTCGCATGCCCCAAAACCGATCAAACTCTTCCCCCTTAGATGAGCACATAATGACGGGGACGTTCTTCGTTTTCGGATCTGACTTAATCCGGCGACAGACTTCATAGCCATTCATGCGGGGCATCACAATGTCCAGCACGACCAGATCGGGGCTAAATGTCTGCAATTGCTCTAGCGCTTCCACGCCATCGCAGGCGATCGTGACTTGCCAGCCATGATCTTTGAGGATGCCGGATATCATTTCTCGTTGACTTGAGCTATCTTCAACAAGCAAAACTGCGTTCATAAAAGTCCTTTCTGCTTGGCGTTGCAAAACCGGATCCGAAGCAAATTGGCGAATCCTGCCTCATTTATTCTCTATCATAGTCGCTTCCTTAACAATCCAGACAGTATTATTTTTTTAGGTCACAAAGAACTGACTTGCTAATGCCCCTAAACCGCTACATCCCGTACCATCAAGGCAGTGAGGGGCACTTGACGTTAATGGCGTTTTCCTTGTCTAATCGGAGTTATGCCCAGTAGACTAACGTGAAAGCGTTGAACCCGGTAAGTTTTTTATTACTTTTTCTTAAACACCATGACGGTTAAAGTTTTAGTCCCGACTCCGCTCCAAAAATTCACCAATGATCAAGCCACCATTGAATGTGACGCAGCGGATATTGGCGAATTAATCAATGCCTTAGAAGTAAGCTGCCCAGGAATTAAAGCCCGTTTATGTGATGAATCCGGCAAGCCCCGGCGATTTTTGAATTTTTATGTCAACGAAGAAGATATTCGTTTCCTCAAAGGGACAGAAACGACGTTGAACGATGGCGATGAAGTGAGTATTGTGCCGGCGGTAGCAGGGGGCTAAATGATCGCCATTCCCTATCCCCTCTTGGTAGATCCCAGAGAATGACAAAAGAGGTGTGCATCACACCTCTTTTTTATTGGGAAATTTATTGACAAAAGCTGGGGGGGGGTTAACCCGCCCGAATCCTTAAACGGCAGCTAATTGAGGCTCAGGACGTTTGCTGTTGCGAACACCGGCGATCGCCTCGGCATAATCGGGGGCTTTGAACACCGCAGACCCGGCCACAATGGCATTGGCCCCTGCTTCTAGCACTTGCCAGGTATTGTTGGGTTTGAGACCACCATCTACTTCAATCCAAGGGTCTAGGCCGCGCTCATCACACATCCGGCGTAACCGTTGGATTTTAGGCAAAACGTCGGGGATAAAACTTTGACCGCCAAAACCAGGGTTAACACTCATGATTAACACCAAGTCACACACGGGAAGCACATATTCGATCAAGTCCAACGGTGTGGAGGGATTGAGCACCACCCCCGACTGTTTGCCTAACTCGCGAATTTGGCAGAGGGTACGATGGAGGTGAGGGGAAGCATTGTGCTCTGCATGAACAGAAATAATATCCGCCCCAGCCTTCGCAAAATCTTCAACATATTTTTCCGGCTCGACGATCATTAAATGAACGTCTAAGGGTTTTTGGGTTAAGGGGCGAATGGCATCCACAATTAATGGGCCAATGGTGATATTGGGGACAAAACGACCGTCCATCACATCGACGTGAATCCAATCGGCACCCGCTTGATCCACCGCTTTGATCTCATCACCTAACCGACTAAAATCCGCAGACAGAATGGAAGGGGCAACGACAGTGTTCTTAGGCATGGGGGAAGACTCTCTAGGTATTTCAACGCATAAAGGGGGTTGGAATTTAGTGTAAACAATTACGGTCATTTAAGTAACCCCTCGGACTTCCCCCTAAGATGGTAACTAATTCAACAAAATAGCCGTTTTGCGACAGCGGAATTATTTGGCGATGCCTTCCCAAAATTGGTATACATTTGGCGTTCAACAGACCCTAGACAATTTAGCGACCTCAGCCACCAAGGGATTACCGGCGACGGAGGTCAATGATCGTCGTCAACGCTATGGGGCTAACGAAATTCAAGAAGGGGCCGGACGGAATCCCTGGCAAATTTTGCTCGATCAGTTTAAAAACGTCATGCTGTTGATGTTGATCGCCGTGGCGATGATTTCCGGGGCGTTGGATTTGTTTCGTCTGCGGACGGAGGGACTAGAACCGGGGGCGGTGCCCTTCAAGGATACGATCGCCATTTTGGCCATTGTGATTTTGAATGGATTGCTGGGGTATTTCCAAGAAAGCCGGGCGGAAAAGGCCTTGGCGGCGCTGAAAAAGTTAGCCTCCCCCAAGGTGCAAGTAATTCGAGACGGTGATCGCCAGGAAGTCAATGCGGCCAGTTTAGTGCCGGGGGACATTGTTCTATTAGAGGCGGGGAGTCAACTCTGTGCCGATGGGGTGTTAATTGAGGCGTCTAATTTATCGATCCGGGAATCCGCCTTAACCGGGGAAGCCCATCCCGTTGGGAAACAGGTCAGCCCGGACGGGTTAGCCCCAGATACCGACCTCGGCGATCGCCACAATATGATTTTTGCCGGCACAGAGGTGGTGCAGGGCCGGGGAAAGGCGATCGTTACCACCACCGGCATGGACACCGAATTGGGCAAAATTGCCACCATGTTGCAGTCCGTGGAAACGGAACCAACCCCCTTGCAACGACGGATGGAAAACCTGGGGAACGTGTTGGTGTCCTCCTCCCTGGTCTTAGTAGCGGCGGTGATTATCTTTGGTGTCTGGCAGAAGGGGTGGGAATTACTGCAAGAATTGGTGGAAATCTCCCTCAGTATGGCGGTAGCGGTGGTACCGGAAGGATTACCAGCAGTTATCACCGTTACCCTAGCTCTGGGAACCCAACGCATGGTCAAACGCCATGCCCTGATTCGTAAATTACCCGCTGTGGAGACCTTGGGATCGGTCAATGTCATTTGCTCCGATAAAACCGGCACCCTGACCCAAAATAAAATGGTTGTGCAGGAGGTGGCGACCTATCAGCAGCCCTTGACCGTGACGGGCAACGGTTATGAACCGACGGGGGCATTACTCAATGCCCAAACCGATCAGATTAATGGCGACCATCATCCGGCCCTGCAACTGTTAGCCCTGGATGCGTTGCTATGTAACGATGCCCATCTAGGGTTTAACGACCAGGAACAGCAATGGCAAATTATCGGCGATCCCACCGAAGGGGCGTTGATCGTGTTAGCGGGAAAACTCAATTTTGACCAAACCCAACTCAATCAATACTTTCCCCGGCTGGGGGAATTTCCCTTTTCCTCGGAACGCAAGCGGATGAGCGTGATTGTCGAGCTTCCTGACCAGATTGATCACTTATTACCAGCACTGTCCAAATTTTTCCACCGTGGGGGATTCCCCCAAACCCCCTATCTATTGCTCTCCAAAGGATCGCCAGAATTATTACTCGAACAATGTCAAGCGGTTCAAAATGACGAAGATTGTCAGCCCTTAGATTCCGACCAAAGACAACGGATTTTGGATGAGAACAACGCCATGGCGGGACGGGGGTTGCGGGTGTTGGGATTGGCCTATCGACCCCTTACGGAAATCCCCCCGGCTGATCGCCAATCGGAAAGTGAACAGGATCTCATTTGGTTAGGTCTGGTTGGGATGTTGGATGCCCCCCGCCTAGAGGTGAAAGCCGCCGTGGAAAAATGCTTAGCCGCGGGGATTCGCACAGTTATGATCACCGGAGATCATCCCCTAACAGCCACCGTGATCGCCAAACAGTTGAACATTTGCCAAGACGGCGATCGGGTAATCACCGGGCAAGAATTGGAGCAGATGGATCAGTCTACCCTGGAGACCCAGGTTGAGCACATTGGCGTCTTTGCTCGGGTTTCGCCGGAACACAAGCTCCGCATTGTTAAAGCGATGCAAAGTCAGCAAAAATTTGTCGCCATGACGGGGGATGGGGTCAATGATGCCCCGGCTCTAAAGCAAGCGGATATCGGCATTGCCATGGGCATTACGGGGACGGATGTGAGCAAGGAAGCCAGTGATATGGTGTTGCTGGACGATAATTTTGCCACCATTGTGGCCGCCACCGAAGAAGGGCGGGTGGTCTATAGCAACATTCGCCATTTTATTAAATACATTCTGGGCAGCAATATTGGGGAAGTGATTACGATCGCCGCTGCGCCGGTGATTGGCTTGTCGGGGGTGCCGTTAACGCCGTTGCAAATTTTGTGGATGAATTTAGTTACCGATGGCCTACCGGCTTTGGCCCTGGCCTTGGAACCCGGCGATCCCAACATTATGAGACGCCGCCCCTTTAGTCCCAAAGAAAGCATTTTTGCCCGGGGATTAGGGGCCTATATTGTGCGAATTGGTTTGGTGTTTGCCACCATGACCATAACGTTAATGATTTGGGCCTATAACAGCGCGGCGGATTCCGGCCACCCGGAAAGTTGGAAAACCATGGTTTTCACCACCCTCTGTATCGCCCAGATGGGCCATGCGATCGCCGTGAGATCGAACCATCGCTTAACCATTGAAATGAATCCCCTGGGCAACCCCTATCTATGGGGAGCCGTTATTGTCACTACGGCAATGCAATTGATGTTGATTTACGTGGAACCGTTGCGGAATTTCTTTGAAACCGATTGGCTCAGCCCCCAACAGTTATTCATTTGCCTAGGCTTTAGTACTTTGATGTTTGTCTGGGTGGAAATGGAAAAATTACTGGTGCGGGGTTACAAACGGCTGAAACGCTAATCGGCCGTCTCCAGCCCTTGCCCATAACGGCTTAACTCCTCACTTTTGGGGCCATACACCCCTTCGATTTGTTGTTCACAACAGGCGATCGCAAATTCAGTAAAGTCTTCGGGGTCAACCTTAAACATGGCCGCAAAGGTATCGGGGCGTACCCGACAAAAGCGGGGACGGTCCTCATAAATGCGACACAACCGCTGGTCATGGTCATAGTTAACACACCAGCCCCCCTCCCCCACCATGCTCAGATAGTGTTCCAATTCCGTTGGGGTTAAATAATCCGCCAAATCCGGGCGATCACCGGGGGTCAAGTTACAACAGGCCCCACATCCTTGCATACAGTACCAAGTCGCCATTTTTGCCAATTTCCCTCAAACAGTTACTCACCCCACCCTTCGTAACATAACTTTATGTATTTTTGTGACGGGGACGCCAGTGGACGAAGCTAACCCCGCTATTATAGACAATGGTTTTCTTGCCCGCGCTTGGATTGCGCTCAGTTGCTAATTTTTTATCAGGAGATAGTATGGAACTTTTTGCTGCCCTTAATTTAGAACCCATTTTCCAATTAACCTTTCTGTCCTTAATCGTCATTGCTGGCCCGGCGATCGTCTTTGTTCTTGCATTTCGGGGCGGCGATTTGTAAGGATTTTTCCCCATTGATTGCAGCGGAACCTTCCCTCTGGGAGGTTTTTTTATGTCAATCAAAGTTACGTCTTCATAGACCATCATCTTTCTTTTCAAGTTGTATTTAATGCTTCCCGTTGAATCCTTCTCCTGATTTTGACAATTGATGACACCCCCTAAATCGTCAACGGTTAGAGCAATTTACGCAACCACAAGGGAGTGATTATGGTCAGGTAGCCCATCTCAACAAAGATCAAATAGCCTGTTGTGAAGGGTTTCCTGAGTTATGCCTTGACCTCACCACGATTTTGACTTGAGAGATGGCACACCGAAGGTTCCCTGGGGGAGATGCTTGGCTCAAAAACGGTGACGGGGATCCTGACTCCCCGGGGAAACAAGATGACACGGTTAGCCCTAGCACACATTCCCCGACCACAAAAGAAAAATATCGTTAAAAATTGTCAAGTCGCTAAAACTAGCCTAAGATTAGACCCAAGATAAAGCTTTGTCTTGCGACCCCAATACACATTCGGCAAAAGAATTTAGGAGGATTTATGGCGCTCGTACCAATGCGATTGCTGTTAGACCACGCGGCAGAAAATAATTACGGCATTCCCGCGTTCAATGTCAACAACATGGAACAGATCATCGCGATCATGAACGCGGCTCAAGAAACCGATAGCCCTGTCATTTTACAGGCCTCTCGCGGTGCCCGTAGCTACGCTGGGGAAAACTTTTTGCGCCATTTGATTGTGGCGGCAACGGAAACCTATCCTCATATCCCCATCGCCATGCACCAGGATCACGGCAATAGCCCCGCGACCTGCTACTCTGCGATCCGCAATGGTTTCACCAGCGTCATGATGGATGGTTCCTTAGAAGCTGATGCCAAGACCCCCGCTAGCTTTGAGTACAACGTCAATGTCACCCGGGAAGTTGTGAACGTTGCCCACTCCGTCGGCGCCAGCGTTGAAGGGGAATTAGGTTGCTTAGGTTCCTTGGAAACGGGTCAAGGGGAAGCTGAAGATGGTCACGGGTTTGAAGGCAAATTGGATCATTCCCAACTGTTAACCGATCCCGAAGAAGCAGTGGAATTTGTCGAAAAAACCCAGGTGGATGCCCTCGCAGTGGCGATCGGGACCAGCCACGGTGCTTACAAATTCACCCGCAAACCCACTGGGGAAGTATTGGCCATTAGCCGCATTGAAGAAATTCACCGCTTACTGCCCAACACCCACTTGGTAATGCACGGTTCTTCCTCCGTTCCCCAAGAATGGATTGACCTAATCAATGCCAACGGTGGTGCCATTCCTGAAACCTACGGTGTTCCCGTGGAAGAAATCCAAAAAGGGATTAAGAGTGGGGTTCGTAAAGTCAATATCGACACCGACAACCGCTTAGCCATCACCGCTGCCATTCGTGAAGCCGCGTTCAAAGATCCCAAAAACTTTGACCCCCGCCACTTCCTGAAGCCTTCCATCAAATACATGCAGCAAGTCTGCTCCGACCGCTATCAACAGTTCTGGACTGCGGGGAATGCTTCTAAGATCAAGCAAATGACCTTAGATGACTACGCAGCAAAATATGCTAAGGGCGAATTAACCGCCACATCCCGTGCATCTGTTTCTGTTTAGGGTCTTGGTTGGCAAGCCAGCATTAACATTCATTAATCCTTAATTAGTCAACTCTCTCTTTAACTATGGTTAGGGGAGAGTCTTTTTTTGACCCTTCTCAGAAGGTCGCTGACCCCGTATATTAGGGGGGTATTAATTTTGATGAAGCAACGGGCGGTAACAGTGAAACGAATTTCTATCCTCGGCTCCACCGGATCGATTGGGACTCAGACCCTAGATATTGTGACCCATCATCCCGATGCGTTTCAGGTGGTGGGCTTAGCCGCAGGGAGCAATGTCGATTTGTTGGCCCAACAGGTGGCGGAATTTCGTCCGGAAATTGTGGCTATTCGTCAAACAGATAAATTACCGGCATTACAAGCGGCTGTAGCCAGTGCCACGGATTACCAGCCCCTCTACGTAACAGGGGAGGAAGGGATCGTTGAGGTTGCTCAGTATGGCGATGCGGAAAGTGTGGTGACAGGGATCGTGGGCTGTGCAGGATTATTGCCCACCATTGCGGCGATCGCCGCTGGAAAAGATATTGCGTTGGCGAATAAGGAAACGTTGATTGCTGGGGCGCCGGTGGTGTTACCCCTGGTGGAAAAGCATGGGGTAAAGTTATTACCCGCCGATTCGGAACACTCAGCCATTTTTCAATGTTTACAGGGGATTCCCGAGGGCGGTCTACGGCGGATTATCTTGACGGCATCTGGGGGGGCGTTTCGGGATTTACCGGTGGAACGTCTACCGTTTGTGACGGTGAGTGATGCCCTCAAACATCCCAATTGGTCGATGGGCAAAAAAATTACCATTGATTCCGCCACCCTAATGAATAAGGGGTTAGAGGTGATTGAAGCCCACTATTTATTTGGGTTAGATTATGATGCCATTGATATTGTCATTCACCCCCAAAGTATTATTCATTCCCTGATTGAAGTGCAGGATACGTCGGTGTTAGCGCAGTTGGGCTGGCCGGATATGCGTTTACCGTTGTTGTATGCGTTGTCATGGCCGGAACGGATTTATACGGATTGGGAACCGTTAGATTTAGTCAAAGCGGGCAGTTTAAGTTTTCGGGAGCCGGATCACGACAAATATCCCTGTATGGGCTTAGCCTACGCAGCGGGTCGGGCCGGGGGCGCCATGCCAGCGGTGTTAAATGCAGCCAATGAACAGGCGGTGGCGTTATTTATTGAAGAAAAGATTGAATTTCTTGATATTCCCCGCGTGATCGAACAAACCTGCGATCGCTATTCAGCGCAGAATGTGACCACCCCCGATCTCGACACCATCTTGGGGGCTGATCAGTGGGCACGAAAAACCGTTCAGGAACTGGGTCACGTCAGCGCTCCCAGCTACCATCCCTTAACGACGGCTTAAGACCAGAACTGACCTCAAAATTTTTAGGGGGTCGGGGGGAAAAGTCCTGGGGATATGCTAAATTAGTAAATGCGAAAAAAAACGGCGAGCGTAGCCAAGGGGTTAAGGCAGAGGATTGTGGTTCCTCCACTCGTGGGTTCGAATCCCATCGTTCGCCCTTCTCAACCTGTTTCCATCATCATAAACTTCTTTTCGAGA
>JAYKHU010000123.1:0-4237 GCA_035285105.1 Synechocystis sp. | reverse complement strand
GCTTGCAGTTGATCGAGGGCATCGCTAACCGCTTTCACCGGTTCATAACCGCAGGTAAATGTAACCCCAAGGGTGGGAACCACACCAATGGTGTTTTCATCGCAGCGTTTGATCACCTCTTCGGGAGTCATTAACAGGCGACCTGGCTCCATGGGAATTTCGCGCAATTCCACATCCCAATAACGGGCGAACTTGTGCCAACAAATTTGTACTGGCCCCGTCACCAAATTCGGCTTATCCGTTGGCTTGCCCAGGGCCCGCATTTTGTCCCGCCAGCGCCATTTCAGCGCCATGCCCCCTAACATGGCCGCTTCACTGGACCCCGTGGTGGAACAGCCCATGGTATTGAGAGCATCGGGGGAATTCCATAGATTCGCCAACATGTGGACACACCGCGCTTCGATTTCTGCGGTTTGGGGATACTCGTCCTTGTCGATCATGTTTTTATCAACACATTCATCCATCAGCTTATGGACTTCCGGTTCGACCCAGGTTTGACAGAAGGTGGCTAAATTTTGGCGGGCATTGCCATCCAACATCAATTCATCGTGAACAGCTTGATAGGCATGGCGAGGATCATGTTCATGTTCGGGAAAGGTGAATTTCGGCATGGCCACGGACAAATCCGTAGAAGCAAAGATTTCGTCGTTAATATACTGACGAATGGCATCTCGAGTACTTAAAGGCATGGAGCAACTCCTAAAGAAAGAATTAATGGGAGAGAAATTTCGTTGGCACCAGAAAGTGCCTAAGGGTTTTTTGCTTAGGGCTAGTAACTGCTATTTAGCGAGCATCAGCACAATGACCAATCCCCAGAGGGTTAGTAATGTATTACTGACCGCATAGGGAACGGTATAACCCAGCATCGGAACTTGGCTTTTGGCGGCTTCGGCGACCATCCCCACTGAGGCGGTACTGGTTCGTGCCCCACCACAACAGCCTAAGTTAATGGCTGGATGAAATTTGAAGATGTATTTGCCAATGAGAGGGGCCAATAGCATGGGAATAGAGGTGGCAAAAATCCCTAAGATAAAGAGCTTAATGCCCGCACTCTGGAGACCAAAGATAAAGCCGGGGCCAGAATTAATGCCCACCACCGCAATAAACATGTTTAAGCCCACATTGTTCATGAACCACAGGGTTGGGCCGGGAATACGCCCAAAGGTGGGAGGCACAGACCGTAACCAACCGATAATTAGTCCAGCGATTAAGGCACCGCCAGAGGTGGATAGGGTTAGGGGAACCCCCGCAATGGGCACTGTGATGGCCCCTAACAATGCCCCCACAAAAATTCCTAGTCCCACAAAAACCATGTCAGCAGTTTGGGAGGGACGTTTTGCGTAGCCAATTTCTTTAATTAATCAACAATTCTACTCTTAGTTTACCTGAGTTTAGCAGCTAAAATACTGCTGCTGGATGAAGCCCATGGGTTTCAATCTAGGCGGGGTATGTAGGAGTATATAATCGGAAACCGTGATTACTTTCCTCTGTTTTTCCCATGACCCAGCATTACGACATCACGCTATTACCCGGTGATGGCATTGGCCCCGAAATTATGGCGGTGGCGGTACAAGTCCTGAAAACTGTTGCTGACCAATTTGACTTTACCCTCTCGTTTCAAGAGGCGTTAATCGGTGGGGCCGCCATTGATGCCACGGGTCAACCCTTACCCCCCGAAACTCTAACCCAAGCGAAACAGAGTGATGCGGTATTATTAGCGGCGATCGGGGGGTATGCCTGGGACAATTTGCCCCGTCACCAGCGACCAGAAACCGGGTTATTGGCCATTCGGGAAGGATTAGGGTTATTTGCCAATCTTCGTCCCGCGACGATTTTTCCCCAGTTGATTGATGCCTCTAGCCTCAAGCGGGAAGTGGTGGAAGGGGTTGATATTATGGTGGTGCGGGAATTAACCGGGGGCATTTATTTCGGTAAACCCAAGGGCATTTTTGAATCGGAAACGGGGGAAAAACGGGGGGTCAATACCATGGCCTATACCGTCAGCGAAATTGATCGCATTGCTAAGGTGGCCTTTGAAACGGCCCAAAAACGCCAGGGCAGACTCTGTTCCGTGGATAAGGCGAATGTGTTAGATGTTTCCCAACTATGGCGGGATCGGGTGACGGCGATCGCCGCTGATTACCCTGATGTGGAACTGTCCCACCTATACGTTGATAATGCGGCGATGCAACTGGTGAGGGCACCAAAGCAGTTTGATACCATCGTCACCGGTAATTTATTTGGAGATATCTTGTCCGATGCAGCGGCAATGTTGACAGGCAGTATTGGCATGTTGCCCTCTGCTAGTTTGGGGAGTGACGGGCCGGGGTTATTTGAGCCGGTCCACGGATCAGCCCCCGACATTGCCGGTCAAGATAAGGCCAATCCCCTTGCCCAGGTGTTGAGTGCCGCCATGATGTTACGCTACGGCCTCAACCAACCCGCCGCTGCCGATCGCCTCGAACAAGCCGTTAATCAAGTGCTCGAGCAAGGTTATCGCACAGGAGATATTCTGTCCCCGGGGACTCAGTTAGTGGGATGCCAGCAGATGGGAGAACAGCTTTTGGCGATTTTGGCAGGGTAAGGTCGCCCATCTCCCCTACACTAATCGTTAAAATTTCCTGAATCTTCTGGGACAAAGATGACGTCAACCCTATTGTTATGATGGTTCTTGAATTGACCCAGATTTTTAGATAGTACTTTTAGCCTGTGTGGGGAGTGTGCTGTAGTGTTTATTCCAGACGACAGCGAATTTGAAATGGACTTTAGGGGGATTACCATGCCGTTGGACCCCAAGTTGTTGCGGATGGCACGGCGGATTTATCGTAGTTATCGTTTGCTGCATCCCAAGGCCCAGCGTCAACCCTTGGGCATTGCGATCCACAAGGAAACCCACCGGGGGCAGTTGATGTTTAATCGCCAGCCGGTGTTATTGCCCGGGGAATGCTTTGTTCCCCTCAAGCAACTCGAGCCAGAAGCCCCCATGGCGGTTTAACCCCAGGGATTCCAGCAATGAAAGTAATCTCGGTCACATAAGCCGCTACCCTAGATAGACACGGTGATGCTTAGGAAGGGGCCATGGCGGCAAATCAATTCGATGTGATTGTGGTGGGGTCTGGCGCCGCCGGACTCTATGCGTGTTTATGTTTGCCCAGTGATTATCGCATTGCCCTGGTCACCAAAGCGGAACTCAAAACCGGCGCCAGTGATTGGGCCCAAGGGGGGATTGCAGCGGCGATCGCCCCCACGGATTCCCCCCATGCTCACTATGAAGATACCCTCAGTGCCGGGGTCGGATTGTGTGAGCCGGAGGCAGTGAAATTTTTAGTCGAACAGGCCCCCCAGGCGATCGCCGAGTTGGTGGAATTTGGGGTGAGTTTTGACCGCCATGGGGATCATTTAGCCCTAACCTTAGAAGCCGCCCATTCCCAACCCCGGGTACTCCATGCCGCTGACACCACCGGGCGGGCCATCGTTTCCACCCTCCTGGAGCAGGTTCAGGGCCGAACCAATGTGGAAGTTTATTCCCGGGCGATCGCCCTCAGTCTCGATGTCAATCCCCATACCCAACGGTGTCAGGGGATCAAGCTGTTTGTCAACGGTCAAATTCAATGGTTCCAGGCCCGGGCGGTGTTGTTGGCCACCGGTGGTGGCGGTCAGGTTTTTGCCCAAACCACTAACCCCAAAGTGAGTACGGGGGATGGCATTGCTTTGGCGTGGCGAGCCGGGGCCCAGGTGAGGGATTTAGAATTTTTTCAGTTTCATCCCACCGCGTTAACCAAGCCCAATGTGCCCCATTTTTTAATCAGTGAAGCGGTACGGGGGGAAGGGGCCTATTTGCGGGACCATAACGGTCACCGGTTTATGTTTGACTATCATCCCCGGGGGGAACTAGCACCGAGGGATGTGGTCAGTCGGGCGATTTTTCAACATTTAGCCGCCACTGCTACCGACCCGACCCAAGCCACGGTGTTTTTGGATCTGAGTCCCATCGAACCGGAACGGATTCGGCGGCGCTTTCCCAATATCATTCGCCGTTGCCGCCAGTGGGGGGTGGATATTTTTCAGGAACCGATTCCCGTTGCCCCGGCGGCCCACTACTGGATGGGGGGCATTACCACCGATATCCATTGTCAAACCACCCTCCCAGGACTGTTTGCCCTGGGGGAAACCGCCAGCACCGGGGTACATGGGGCTAATCGTCTAGCCAGCAATTCTCTATTGGAATGTATCGTCT
>JAYKHU010000122.1:0-6077 GCA_035285105.1 Synechocystis sp. | reverse complement strand
CCCGCAATAAAGGCCTGATCGGCATAGATTAAATGGCTTTTTTTCGCCTGTTCAATCAACCAGGGTCGAAACTTGGGATGGGCGATCGCCGTTAGCTCCATGGCCCGCTCGCGGATATTTTTGCCGTGGAGATAGGCAATGCCGTATTCCGTGACCACATAATGAATATCCCCCCGATTCAAGGTAATCCCCACCCCTTCCGGTAAAAACGGCACAATGCGGGAAATACTTTCATTTCCGGCGGTGGATTCCAGGGTTAAGATGGTGCGACCCCCGTGGGACAGCACTGCCCCCCGCATAAAGTCGGCCTGGCCGCCAATGCCACTATAAAAATGACTGCCCAGGGATTCCGCTGTTGCTTGCCCCGTTAAATCAATTTCCAAGGCACTATTAATAGCCACCATATTGTCATGTTGGGCAATGGTGAGGGGATTATTGGTGTAGTCCACGGTGCGGAATTCAATGGCCGGATTGTCGTGGAGATAGGCGTAGGTGTCGGCGTTACCCATACAAAACGTGGCCACCACTTTACCCCGATTTTTGGTTTTGGCTTGGTTATCAATAGCCCCGGATTTTAATAAATTCACCAGCCCATCGGAAATGAGTTCCGTGTGTACCCCCAGGTGTTGCTTCTGGCTTAAATGACTCAAAATGGCGTCGGGAATGCTGCCATAACCCACCTGAATGGTGTCCCCATCCCGAACTAGGCTGGCCACATATTTCCCAATGCGACCGGAAATGACGCTATCACTCTCCACCTGGTAGGTTAACAGGGGTTCATTGTGGGGAATGATATAGTCCACCTGGTTAATATCAATAAAACCGTCCCCATGGATTCTGGGCACATAATCATTCATTTGGGCAATGACTAAATTCGCCCGTTCCACCGCTGCTTTGACAATGTCCACACTGACACCAAGGTTTAAATAACCATGGCTATCGGGATAAGAAGTTTGAATTAAGGCCACATCAATGGTCACTAACCCCTGCTGAAATAGGGACGGCACTTGGCATAGAAAAATGGGGGTATAATCCGCCAGACCTTGGTTCACCGCGTCCCTGGTATGGTGCCCGATGAAAAAAGAATTATGGCGGAAGTTTTTCACAAACTTGCTATCCGTATAGGGGGCTAACCCCAGCGTCCAAACTTGCAGCACCTCCGCATCAAAGAGGGCTTTGGGATGTTCCTGCACATAATTCACCAAGGCCTGCACCAAATACTGGGGTTCTCCACAGGCAGTGCTAATAAACAGGCGATCGCCGCGATGAATGTGGCTAAAAATTTGCGCTTCCGGCAAAAACTTATCGGGGTAGGTGCCCTTGAGTTCCGCCAGGCGTTCGGTGCTGGTTTCGCAGGTTTGGCGATCGAAGGGGTTCATTTCAGCAGATTCGTGTTAACAGCAATATTAGTATTGGCCAGGGTATGACGTTGGCGATCGAAACTGGCCATCACCCGTCCCCCATACCACCAGGTTTGGAAATAGGTGTGGCTAATGGGGTCAGATAAATCCGTTAACGAATCAATGCCAATCCCGTTGCGTCCCCGACTTTTGCCGGAACTGTGGAGATACTGACCATTGCCTAAATACAGTCCCACATGATCAATACGCTGACTGCCAAAAAAGAGTAAATCCCCCGGTAACAATTGGCTCAACGTCTGCTCAATCTCAAACCCAGGAGTCTGAAGGTGATCCCGCACATCCACCACCCGGTCACAAAAGGCCGCCTGTTGGTAGGAATCCCGGGGCAACCAAATGCCTTGGGAAGCAAAGGCCGCCTGCATTAAGCCAGAACAATCAAAATGGGGGCCAATATTGCCCCCCCACTGATAAACATTCGTCCGTTCCTTTGCCCGTAAACCATAGACCATTACCCCGTCGAGTCGATGCTCAATTTCTGACCGACTAACGGCGATCGCCTGGTAGGGATGGGGGGCCGGTTGTAAAGCCGTTAAGCCAGGAAGGGGTAACCAAGCAGTGTAGCCATCTTCGCACTGTTCCACCACCACTGCCTGGGTGTTCCGTTGGCCTGTCAGGCGTAAATATCGTCCTTTGGCTGCTTGGGTGGCCAGGGTTTCGCAGTCAGGCTGATCAAACAGGTTTAAATCCCGTTGGCAGATGAACTCCCCGGTGGCGGATGCGGGCAAGGTAACAGTGGTAAGGTCAGTCATAACAGCGACGGAGGGAGCAAAATCATCCTGCGTAGTTCAAGCTTAGACGAAAAATTCCTGCACCGTTCACCCTTCACTGAACGGAAATTGGCGACAATGGAACCCACACCTAACCCGTTGACCCATGCCCGATCGCCAAGACCTCCAACACGCTTTAAGTAAACTCGACGGTGTCCCCTATCCTGCCTATCAAGACTTAGCCAGAACCTACGACTTTCCCCATTTTCAGCTAACCTTTACCCGGTTTCAGCGGGATCCCTTCGCCCATCCTTCCCAAATTACGTTAACCATCCCCCACACCATTAGCCAATTTCCCCCGCTGTTGCGCCAGTCGCCGGAGCAATGTTTAGGCCTGCGGGATTATTTAGCCCGATGTTTAGCCCGGGAAGCCGACCACCTGAGTCAGAATTTGGGATCGGGCAACAGTGGTCGCATTCAGAGCGCCCTATTAGGGCAAGAAGTCTTAGACCGCACCGTGGTCATTCACCACGCCGAGCAGTGGGAAGTACGGCTATCGGTGGGACTACCGGCCCGGGGACGACGGATTGCGGGGCGATCGGCGATCGCCCTGTTGTGTGAACAGCTTCCCCAATTGGTAGACCGGTGTTTCCTCGCTGCGTCCCATAACCCAGGGGCGATCGCCGCCTATTGTCAAAGTGTGGAAGACACGAGCGCCCTCCGGCAACAGTTAACGGCCCAGGGCTTGGTGGCCTTTGTGGCCGATGGCGCCCAGTTACCCCGGCGCAGTGGCATTGATCCCCGACCGTTGCAGGATCAGAGTGTGGTACCTTTCCAGTCCCCTCCCAGCTTGCGGGTAACGTTAACCTGTCCCCATCGTGGCGCTGTAACAGGCATGGGGATTCCGCCGGGGATTACGGTGATTGTGGGCGGTGGTTACCACGGCAAATCAACCCTGTTAGGGGCGATCGCCCTGGGGGTTTACGATCATCCCCTGGGGGATGGGCGGGAGGGGGTTGTTACCCTCCCAACGGCCACCAAAATCCGGGCAGAAGAAGGTCGCAGCATTGCCGGGGTTAATATTTCCCCCTTTATCAACCACTTACCCCAGGGAAAAGCAACCCATCATTTTTCAACGGCCAACGCCAGTGGCAGTACCTCCCAAGCCGCCAACATCATGGAGGCCCTGGAAGCCGGCGCACAATTATTACTGTTAGATGAGGATACCTGTGCCACCAATTTCCTCATCCGCGATCGCCGCATGCAACAACTCATTCCCCCGGCCCAGGAACCCATTACCCCCCTGATTGACAAAATCCGCCAACTTTACACCGAAAAGGGCGTGTCTAGCATTTTAGTGATGGGGGGCAGTGGGGACTATTTTGAGGTGGCCGACACCGTCATTGCGCTCCAGAATTATCACGTCCGGGATGTGACCACCGAGGCCAAGGCGATCGCCCAGCAGTATCCCAGTCAACGGCAGTGGCAGGGGGGGGATCAATTCGGTGAACTGTCCCATCGATCGCCCATTGCGTCATCCCTCGATCCCAGTCGGGGCAAAAAAGCGGTGAGTGTCAAAGCCCGTTCCCGCCATCAGCTTAGTTTTGGGCAGACGGATATTGATCTCGCGGCGATCGAACAATTGATGGAGACCAACCAGACCCGGGCGATCAGTTTAGCCCTCGTCATCCTTCAGCAACAGTTACGCTTCCCCGCCCCCCATCAACCCAGCACCATTGCCGAGTTGTTAGGGATGATTGACCAACAATTACAAACCAATGGCATCGGTTATCTCAGTGATCATGCCGGTGATCTTGCTCAGTTTCGCCCCCTGGAATTAGCCGCCGCCCTGAATCGATTGCGGGGATTAGTGGTGGCCATGCCTGGGCTGAAATAGAATGGGGCTGTTGCTCACCACCTTGTCTGACCTGTCAATATGGCCCTGATCACTGTTCAATCCCTCCGTAAAGATTTTGGTATTAAAGAAATTTTGCGGGATGCCAGTTTTAACATCGAAGTCGGCGATCGGGTGGGCTTAATTGGGGTCAACGGCTCAGGGAAATCAACGTTATTAAAAATGATTGCTGGGTTGGAACCCGCTGACGGGGGGGACTATTGGTGCAATAGCAGTGCGAAAGTGGTTTACCTGCCGCAACAACCGGATATGGAAGGGGACAGGACGGTGCTAGAGCAGGTTTTTGTGGATAGTGGCGAACAATGGCAACTGGTCAAACAATATGAAGAACTGTCCGATCAATTAGCCCACCAAGGGGATAATCCCCAATTATTGAACCGGTTATCGGAACTGTCGGCCAAAATGGAAACCAGCGGTGCCTGGGAACTGGAAACCCAAGCCAAAATTATTTTGACCCAGTTAGGAATTGATCACCTCGATGCCAAAATTGCCGATTTATCCGGGGGGTACCGCAAACGGGTGGCGATCGCCGCTGCGCTGTTATCCCAACCCGATGTGTTGTTAATGGATGAACCCACCAACCATTTAGATGCCTTTTCCGTGGAATGGTTACAAAGTTATTTACAACGCTTTCGGGGGGCATTGTTATTAATTACCCACGATCGTTATTTTTTGGATAAAGTCACCAATCGCATTTTAGAAATTGACCAAGGGGAATTATATGGTTACGACGGTAACTATGCTTATTATTTAACGAAAAAAGCGGAAGCCGAAGAATCTGAACAGAGCAGCCAACGCAAACATCGAGGCGTTTTACAGCGGGAATTGGAATGGTTAAAACGAGGACCAAAAGCCCGCAGCACGAAACAAAAGGCTCGTATTGATCGGATTCATGAGATGCAAGATACCACCTTTAAAACAGGGTCGGGCAATGTGGAGATCAGTACCGCCGGACGACGCATCGGCAAGAAAGTGGTGGAGCTAGAAAATATCTGTAAAGGATTTGAAGATAAACAACTCATTCAAGATTTTTCCTATATTTTTACCCCTGGCGATCGGGTGGGAATTGTAGGCAAAAACGGCGTTGGTAAATCCACGTTAATGAACCTGATTACCGGACGGCTAGAACCCGATAGCGGCACGGTGGAAATCGGCGCGACTATTCATTTTGGCTATTTTGATCAACATTCCGATGACTTGACGTTAAATCCGAATCAGCGGGTCATTGATTATCTCAAAAACGTAGCGGAATTGGTGAAAACCGCTGACGGTGAAGTGATTACCGCATCCCAGATGTTAGAACGATTTTTGTTTCCACCCAATCAACAGTTTGCCCCGATCGCCAAATTATCCGGGGGAGAAAAGCGGCGTTTGTTTTTATTAAAAGTCTTAATGCAGGCGCCCAATGTTTTAATTCTGGATGAACCCACTAACGACTTAGATGTACAAACCTTGGCGGTATTGGAAGAGTATCTGGAAGACTTTAATGGGTGTGTGATTGTGGTCTCCCATGATCGTTACTTTTTAGACCGTACCGTAGATACGATTTTTGCCTTTGAAGGCTTGGGCAACCTAAGAAAATATCCCGGCAATTACAGCCTTTACCTGGATTATAAAAAAGCAGAACAGGCCAAAGCTAATGAAGTGGCAGCTACGGAGAAAAAAAGCAAAAATCCTGTTTCGCCTCCCCCTACATCACCATCCCCCGCCCCCGCTAATAAAAAACTGTCCTATAAAGAAAAGCGAGAATACGAACAACTAGAACAACAAATTCCCAAACTTGAGACGGAAAAAGCTAGCATCGAGCATCAGCTTTACAGTCATCCCACCGATGACTTTAGCCAGCTCCAAACTTTAACAGAAAAATTAGCGGAATTGAGCCACAGCATCGATCAAAAAACTGAACGTTGGCTAGAACTGGCAGAACGCCTTGAGAACGCATAAAAAAATTCTCCTAGCATTCATCCAGGAGAATCAAAGCCATTAAATAGCCTGTATTGGTTTCAATGAAGTGGGTCGTGTCTACTTACCCAT
>JAYKHU010000121.1:0-25712 GCA_035285105.1 Synechocystis sp. | reverse complement strand
CCGGGGAAACAATGCCGCATTATCCGCGATGGCAAGGAAACTTATTTGGAAAATAGTTTTGAGGTCAGTGAAGCGGGGTTAATCAGTTTAGACCGGGGCTATGATCCGGTCACTAATGAACGGGTATGGGGATCGATCGCCGGGCCCTTTGAGTTTGTGCGCTGGGGGAGTTTTGCCGATGAGGTATTGTTCTAATCATTCACAAGACCTTGAACTTTTTGAATTTATAAGGCCTTCTGGGCCACCAGCACCCCCATTAAGCCATTGGCGATCGGATAATGTACCGCCTGGGCAAAACCAGCTTGTCGGGCTAGGGTGACTTGTTCTGGGCCAGCGGGAAAGCGCTCTAGGCTGGGCTGGAGATATTCATACTCTTGGCTCAGTTGCCATTGTTGAGCGAGGGGAACAACGATGTTGGCTAAATACCAGCGTTGAAACTGCTCGACCAACGGGTTGCCGGGATGGTGGAAATCCAAAATGGCCACCTTGCCGCCGGGCTTTAAGACCCGCACCAGTTCCCGCAACGCTTGGGGAATGTCCCCCACATTTCTCAAGCCATAGCCCATGGTGGCGGCGTCAAAACCTTGATCCGCAAAGGGTAAATTGAGCGCATCCCCAACTTGCCATTGCAAAGAAAACGGTGAATACCTTGGTGTTTGCCGTTGGGCGGCGATCGCCAATAGGGCCTCACAAAAATCTAAGCCCACCACATGACCGTTCACCCCCACCCGTTTAGCCCCTTGAAAGGCCAGATCCCCGCTACCACAACACACATCCAACAGGCGATCGCCAGGTTGTGCGCCACTCCACTTCACCGTCATCGCCTTCCACACCTGATGCTGACCCAAACTTAACCAAAAATTCAAGTCATCGTATTGGGGGGCAATGCGGGCAAACATTGCTTTGACTGTGGCGGGCTGGGGGAGGACTTGATTCACCGTCGCTGATCATAAATTTCATCAGCCTTAGTTTAGGGCAAAGCTGAACCCCGCCATATTGACTCTAAGGATTGGACAACGCGATGATGCCGCCTCCTAACACCCGATCGCCGTCATAGAGAACGGCCGCTTGACCGGGGGTAATACCAAATTGGGGTTCATCAAATAGCAGTTTTAGTCGCTGATCGTCGCAGGGAATGGCATTCACCGGCACTGCCCCAGACCGATAACGGACTTGAACCTCACAGCGGATCGGTGTTGTGGGTTCAGCAATGGAAACCCAGTTTAGCCGTTGCACGTAACACTTGCCACTCCCCGCACTTTGGCGATCGCCAACAATCACCTGATTCATCACCGGGTCTAACTTAACTACGTACAAAGGTTCCGGTGCAGCAATGCCCAACCCCTTGCGTTGGCCGATGGTGTAATGGTGAATACCTTTGTGATGTCCCAAAACCTTACCGGATAGGTCCACAATGTCCCCATCCTTGGGCGCAATGTATTTATCTAAAAAGTCCCGCATAGAACCGTGGGCTTCAATTAAACACAGATCTTGACTATCGGGTTTTTCAGCGGTTTTCAAGCCAAATTCCGTGGCCAATGCCCGCGTGACCGTTTTAGTTTGTTCCCCCAGGGGAAACAAGGTCGCCCCTAAAATTTCCTGGGATAAATCATAGAGAAAATAGGATTGATCTTTTTGGCGATCGATGGCCCGTAATAACTGATACCGTTGGCTGGTTTCATCAAACTGAATCCGGGCGTAATGCCCCGTGGCAATTTTGTCGATCCCCAACGTTTCCTTGGCATAATTCAACATCGGACCAAACTTGACCGACTTATTGCATTGGGAACAGGGCAACGGTGTTACCCCTTGACCATAACCTTGTACTAAGTAGTCAACGATATAATTTTGGAACAAATCCCGGGTATCCACAATTTCATGGGGAACCCCCAACTGTTCACAGATGAACGCCGCATCCACCAAACCTTCCGAGCAACATTGCCCTTTTCCCTTCATCAACCACAGCGTTACCCCCACCACGTCATAACCTTGACGGTGTAACACTGCGGCCGCTACAGAACTATCGACGCCCCCCGACAAACCGACGACAACTTTTTGCTTAGCTTTATCAATACTTTCCATTAATGGCTCTACGCGTTTTGGCTGAATAACAACTCCACCTAGCTATCTTAACCAATCTCGGTGGTTAAAAAACAGCGTGGTCGCCCCTGAAACCCCCTAAAACCAGACCACCGATAACCCTGGCGATCGCCGATGTTAGGGGAGTTTCTTAGACGGTGTTCAGGAAAATTTCAGCGAAGTCCGTTAGCCTAAAGGCATGTCGCTAGTCCTGTCACTTTTAAAACAAATTCTGCTATGGTTTTGACGATTTCGTCTCCCCAACGTTTCCGCCGTCAAGGTCTTTGGATTGGTCTGCTCATTACGGGCATCATCATCGGTGGTTTCAGCGTGTTAAATTTTCCCGTCGCCAGGGCCATTCCTGATCCGGTTGTTGATATTCCCAAAATTGTGGCGAATACGCCCCAAACCGCCAAAGCGGTATTTGCCGGGGGCTGTTTTTGGGGGTTAGAGGCGATGTTTGAAGAAGTCCAGGGAGTTAAGGACGTTCAAACAGGTTATTCCGGCGGCAGTGCCGAAACCGCCACCTATCCCCGCGTGAGTGGGGGAGGCACGGATCACGCGGAATCAATTCAAATTGTCTACGATCCATCCCAGGTGAGTTATGGAGAATTACTGAAAATTTTCTTTTCCGTGGGCCATGACCCCACCCAGGTGAATCGCCAGGGGGCCGATGTGGGACGACAATATCGTTCTGCGATTTTTGCCACCACCCCCAGTCAAAAACAGGTCGCCGAAGCTTATATCGAACAACTGGAAACCGCCAGCGCCTTTGATCAAGCCATTTCCACAGAAGTAAACGATTTTGACACGTTTTACCCAGCGGAAAACTACCACCAGGATTTTGTCAAACGGAATCCCGCCCATCCTTATGTTTTGGTGCATGATATTCCCAAACTGCAAAAGTTCCGGCAACAGTACCCCGACAAGCTCAAGCAGTAATTTAGGATCAGAAAAAAATACGCTAAATACGGTCAGACCCGTCCTGGCCAGCAGAGTGTGCCATGGTAAACGTCCCCCCGGCTAATCTGTCCCAACGACTCTACCAAGTGGGGGGCAGTTTAGCAGCAACCCACCCGAGTTATGTACAACGGGCGGCGGATGTGGCCCTTTTAGACCAGTTACGCCGGGGCAATTTCTGCTACGTCTTTAATTGTCGGCAGATGGGAAAATCTAGTCTGCGGGTGCGGACTATGACCCAACTCCAGGGGGAAAACTGGGTCTGTGTTTCCATTGACATTACAAGTTTGGGGACGGAGGCTGATCCCCATAAATGGTATAACGGCATTATCACTCAGCTTTATCTAGGCTTACCGTTAGCGGGGCAAGTCGCCCTAAAGCCCTGGTTGCGGGAACGGGATCACCTCAGCCCCATTCAAAAACTGCGCGAGTTTGTGGATTCGGTTGTGTTAACTGCCCTTGGCGATCGCCAGATTGCCATTTTTATCGACGAAATTGATAAGGTGCTGAGCTTGCCCTTTTCGTTGGACGATTTTTTTTCCTATATTCGCTTTTGCTATAACCAACGGGCCGATGACGGCAATTATGACCGCCTCAGTTTTGCCCTATTTGGGGTGGCCACACCGTCGGATCTGATTGAAAATAAAACCCAAACGCCCTTTAACATCGGCCAGGCGATCGCCTTGACGGGGTTTACTTTCACCGAAGCGAAACCCTTGGCGTCGGGGTTTGCCGTTGCGGAAACCGTTGCGGAACAATTATTGGCAGAAATTTTGCAATGGACTGGGGGGCAGCCATTTTTAACCCAAAAAGTTTGTGATTTGGTGGCAACGGCGTTAGACCAAGGAACCCTGAATCCGGCGGCCCCTTCCCTCCCGGAACAGGTGGGTCAGTTAATCCATCACCAAGTGATTCAGCAGTGGGAATCCCAGGATGAACCCGTTCATTTTCGCACCATCGGCGATCGCCTACTACGGGATGAACAGCAAACGGGGCGACTGCTGGGGTTATACCAGGAAATTCTGGAAAAAGGGTTTATTGCCGCCGATGAAAGCCAAGAACAAACTCGATTACGCCTAACGGGGGTAGTAGTTAAACAGGACGGTAAGCTAGTTTCCTACAATGCCCTTTACCAAGCCATCTTTAATAAAGAATGGGTAACCCGGGAACTGAATAAATTGCGTCCCTACGGAGCAACCTTACAAGCCTGGGTGAATAGCAATTATCAGGACGGATCCCGGTTATTACGGGGGGAAGCCTTACAGGAAGCCTTGGTTTGGGCAAGCAATAAAAATTTAAGTCCGTTAGATTACCGTTACCTCAACGCCAGTCAGCGCCAAGAACAGGAAGCCTCCCTTGCGGCCAATCGTATTTTGACCGAAGCCAACCAAAAAGCTAAACGCTTAATGAGCTTAGGGATTGGGGTTTTATTTGTCTCCTTAGCTGGTGCGGCGATCGCCGTTCGTCAGGCCCAGTTAGCCACGGTCAAACAAGAGCGTAGTCAACGGGGCACCGAATTGCAACGCTTGGGGAATAGCGCCCAACGTCAATTCAGCTTTGATCAAATCCCCGCGTTAATCACGGCCCTGCAAGCGGCCCACGAACTGCAAACCCTCGTTCAACCCGAGGAAACCTTAGCGGACTATCCCGCCACCAGCCCCCTCCTCAGTTTGCAGCAGATTTTAGGGCAGATTGCCGAAAAAAATGTGTTAGTGGGTCATCAAGAAGGGGTGACTAGCGTGGCCATTAGCCCCCAAGCTGATCTCATCGCCTCTGCTTCCCGCGATCGCACAGTGAGACTCTGGATCCCCCAAGGGCAATTTCTCCGATCATTGGCTGGCCATGACGGCAGCATTTACCAGGTGGCCTTTTCCCCCGACGGGCAAACCCTAGCCACCGCCTCCCAGGACAATACGGTGAAACTGTGGACACGCCAGGGAGACCCGTTGCCAACCCTCAAAGGCCATACGGATTCCGTTTACAGTGTCAGCTTTAGCCCCGACGGTCAGACCCTCGCCTCGGCATCCCGGGATCGGACTGTGCGCCTCTGGGATCGGCGATCGGGACGCCCTCTGGCAATTTTGGAGGGTCACGGGAAATCCGTTGACGATGCCCAATTTAGTCCCGATGGGCAAACCCTCGTTAGCGTCTGTCGAGATGGGCAAATTCGCCTCTGGGATCGACAGGGAACGTTAATTCGGCAATTTGGGTTACCGGGGGTGGCATTTTTTGCGGTTAGTTGGCATCCCGACGGCAACCTCCTCGCCGTGGCGGCGGATGATGGCACGGTTAAATTGTGGACCCCCCAGGGGGAACTGAAAGGGAGTTTGAGCGGCCATGAGGAATTTGTGACCCGCGTGGTCTTCAATGCCGATGGTAAAACGTTAGTGTCTAGTAGTAGTAATGGCAGCATTATTCAATGGTCAACCCAGGGAAAGATTTTGCGTCAGTGGCGGGGCTATCCCGAGGCAATTTTTGGCTTGGCCCTGGCTAAAAATGGTCGCCTGATGGCCAGTGGATTAGATAACAATTTGGTCAAACTCTGGGATTTATCCCCCAAGCCGGATCGGATTCCGTCTCCCTTTTCCCAACGACCTTTGGCGGCGAGTCAAAATTCCCAAACGTCAACGATCGCCTTTAGTCGGGAAAGTCAGCCGTTAGTGTGGTTAAACCGCAACAACCAAACCCAGCAGACCTTTCCCGCCCAGAGTGAAGATCTTGTCCCCCTCCGTGTGAGTACCGAGGGAAAAAGCTTAGTGGGTCTCCAAGGTAGTCGGTTTCAGCTTTGGCAAACGTCCCCGCCCCAATTACGCCATACCTGGGGGGCAGAAACAGGGCGTATTTATGATGTGGCGCTGCGTTTTGCTTCCTCTACTGCTAGTCATTGGATTGCGGCGGCCACCCGTAATGGGGATGTGTGGCTATGGCAGGTCACGGCACAACGGGTGAATCCCCCCCGGGTGTTTAAGCCGCCCCTATCGGAGAGCAACATCCGGCGAGACCCCCTGCGGAGCGTAGATTTACACCCCACCCGTCCCGAACTGGCCACGGGCAATGACAACGGACAGTTACAGTTGTGGCAATTTGCCGGTCAACTCATGAAAACCATCGACGCCCACGGCGATCGCCTCAATCAAATCCGTTACAGCGCCGACGGTCAATTGCTCCTAACTGGATCCCGGGACGGGACAGCAAAACTGTGGAGCAGTCAGGGGCGATTGTTACAAACCTTTACCGGCGATCCCCTCCCCGTTGAACAGGTGGCGATTAGTCCCGATCGCCAATGGTTTGCGACGGGGGCCAGCGATGGCATGGTGCGGTTATGGGATGGTCAAGGTCGTCTCCGGGGAGAATTTCAACCCAGTGGGGGGAGTTTGCTGAGTCTTGACTTTAGTGAAAATAGTCAGGCCTTAATCTCGGTGAGTCCCACAGGGACTATCTGGCGATCGCCAGTCACCCCAGAATTTCAACGTCTTGATCAGTTGATTACCCACGGCTGTTCCTGGCTAACGGACTATCTCGCATCCCGTGATCATCGTCAACAACGCCAGTCTCTCCCTTTTTGCCCCAGTCCCCCCTCGTTACCAAAATAGATATTTCCATAGACCCCACTCCCCTGTCTTCTGTCAGGAATTTTTGTTATGAACGCCAGCCCTGTACTCAGACAATTGTTTATGGAGAAATGTTGATAAAATCCGGCAGTATTAACTACGTTTTGTAACAAAAGTTTCTGGGACATTCGATAACTGTGCAAAGATAAAATTATCAAAAAAATTAGTTTATCTAATCTTTATCATCCCGTTTGCATCTAAAATTGTCTTGAAGAATGGATGTTGTTTTGCTGGCACCTGGGCAATACCTAATGGTTTCGGCACCGACCTTAACCATAGCACCGGTAAATATACTTATATGACGACCACCTCTGTTGGTAAAGATTTTGCCCATACTTTTCCAGCTTTTCAAGGGTCTGATGACCTCCTAATCCCGAGATTAATTGGGTTTTGCAAGCGGTATTAAAGGTTGTTATCGGTTACTCTCCACCACCACTCTCCGTAGAATCACTAGGTTTTTTGGGGAATACCAATGGTTGGTTTCCCCAGGATCACAGAGGAATTCACGGGTTTGACTTGTTTTACTAACAAATAAGTCGCTTGATAGAAAACATCGAGAATTTTCCACTCACTTAAGGGGATGTCGTTCATGGTTTTAACCTCCATTAGTACATCAACTGCTTCGGCAGACGTCAACAGCTCCACCCTACTGGAGCACAGCTTAAGAAAAGTTCATCCCAACAAACACCACCACTATCAGGTTGAAGATTTTTTCTGTTTCCAAATGAATTCTGGCTCCATTGTGGATTGGAATAATTGCCGCAATGTACTCACCAGCGAAGATTTCATCGTGGGACTGATTGATGGTCTCCAAGAGGAAGTGGGGAATGCCTCCAGTGTGGTGATGTATAACATCGGCAAGGAATGGGGTCACTATGACGCTGAATTCTTTAATAAATGGTTTTTAACCGAATTTGGCTATACCAGTTCTCTCAATGAATTGAACTTGAATTATGTCCTCGAAGGCTGGTGGTGGCCCTTCACCGCCCAAGGATGGGGCAACTGGGCGATCGATTTGAGCGAACAGAAAAACGGATTTTTGTTTGTAGATATTTATGATTCAGCGGTAGCCCGGACCCTAGGGGATGTGGGTAAGCCCGTCTGCCACATTTACGCAGGTCTATTGGCCGGTTTCTTCAGCCGTCTGGTGAAAAAATCCCTGAATTGCATTGAAATCCAGTGCTATGCCATGGGGGAAACCTATTGCAAATTCCTAATCGGTAAGCAAGACCGCATTGATGCCGCCACCTTCTGGCAAAACGAAGGGGCTAATGCCCAAGATATTTCGACCAAACTTGTTAAAGGGGAATACCTGAAATGATTCATCAAGCCCAATGGGCCACGGTGAGTGTAGGGGATTTTTTCCAAGGCTATAACTGGCGCGGGACGGCTCCGGTCCTTGAGTCTTCGGTAACAGAAGATAGTCTGAGTGATTTACCCTCTTTGCTCTGTTTGCCCGTGTCAGACTTCTTTGCCCAGGGAAACTGGAGCGGACGGCGTTCAAGTACAGCACCGTCCCTGTCTGACCCGCAACGTCCCTCGGTACCCGCCCAGGCGCTATCGATCACCGCCACGGTCAGGGATTTTTGTCGAGGAATTGATTGGCGGGGTTCGGGAATGCTCCCCGCCCCCGTGGCAACATCCCCCGCTTCACCTGCGGCCCCACCCGCGATCGCCAAACCCGATCCCAGCATTGGACTGTCCGATCTGTCCGAGTTATTTTAAGGATGCCAAACCATGCAAAAAGATTTTGAACGGCTCTTTCACAGAGCGGAAGACCATTATCTCCATCCCTTAGAAATTATTTCCTTCCGTAAGCATTTAGGACTCATGCAAGAGCGCCTCACGGCTTACCGCACCCTCCGGGATAACGAAACGGTTATTTTCCAGGCGATCGCCGATCAGTTGGAAAGTGAGTTTAACGATGCCCCGGTAGCCCAACTCCAACAGGCCCTCCTCCATTGGATTAGCATTTTGCGCTATGCCTCCATGGCCATGCTGCTCAGTAACCCAGAATATCTCCAATATCGCCTATTGGAATGGCTAGAAGCCCTGGTACAAGCCCATGATCTGATGGCGATCGAAACCCGCCTGTCCGCTTTGCTGAATAAAACCATCGAAGGGGTGCTACCCGCTGAGCAATTTAAACTCCTTCACCCCTTCTTGGAACAAGCTGAACACACCGTCCTCGGTAAAGCCCCCGAAGCCCAACCCGAAGAAGAAGTTATGACCTTAGGAGAATAAACATGATCGATGTAAATGCGTTAATCGAATCCACTCCCCCTAAAGGCAATTACTTTGCCCCCGATGTGTATTTGCAAGGGGATAACGAATTTGGTTTGCTCGAAAATCGCAGTGGTGCTCGGCTGATCGCTCTGCCCGATACTTTAATTAAAGGACTTTTCACTGCCCTAGATTCCGAGTTGGGCATTGGGGCCGGGGTTGCGCTCTTAGCCTGTGGCAAAACCTGGGGGACGGCATTTTACAAGCGTTTTGCGGATGAGCTGGCCGACTATTACGGTAAACCCATCCAACAAATGGAAATGGTGCAATTTCTGGAAACCTTTAAGCAATGTTGGAAAGCCCATGGTTATGGCTTGGTAGACATCGACCTGAAATATTATCAAAACGGGTTTATCGTCGCCGACGTTGTCAATTCCGCCTTTATTGCCTGTGCGCCCCAGGGTAAGCGCCCCATGGGCTTTTTAGAAGCTGGCATCCTGACGGCCTTTTTCTCCCAGTTGACCGGGGAAGATCTCCATTGTGAGCAGACCACCTGTGAATCCTTGGGGGCTGATAAAAATACGTTTATTTTAGGACTCAAAGACCGGCTGAAACCCGTCTCTGCTTGGTTAACGGAAGGCCATGACCACGCCACCATCATGGAATTGTTGTGTCGCCAACAAGGTTAATCCGGAAAATGCTCCAATAGATAGGAGTATCGTTTATTAGCTGAATCTAAGGAGACTTTTGTGGCTAAAACCATTAAGCTCGACCCGATTAATTTAAAAGTTGCCATCGAAACCAACGACAACCTCCTCTCTGGCTTGCTAAGTCAGGATCTACGGATCATGAAAGAGTGCGGTGGTCGGGGAATGTGCGCCACCTGCCACGTTTATGTCACGGAAGGCATGGATAGTCTTTCCCCCCTTAATCGCCGGGAACAGCGGACGTTGGAAGTGATCACCACCCACAATGCTCGGTCACGGTTGGCCTGTCAGGCCCGGGTGATTGATGAAGGGGTCGTGGTGGAGTTACCGGCCGGGATGTACGTCAGTGAAATCGAGGATATCGAAGAACTGATTGGTCGTCGGGCGGAGGACAACATCTTGAATCCCCGCGATGGTAGCGTCTTGGTCGAAAAAGGTAAATTAATTACCCGTTCGATGATTAGTCAACTCGAAGATCAGTTAACTGAAGCGAAGATTCAGATTGCCAAGGATATCGACGAGTAACGCTTCCGGGCTATCCCGTTAGTCTGTGTTAATTTGTTGTTTTTCTATGAGGATTTTTGTTCATGTTTAAGCAGTTAACCCGGTTAAGTATTGATGCTGATGGGCGCTATGCGTCGGATCAAGAATTGCAATTTTTGCAGGATTTTCTGGATACAGCGGAAACCCGCGTTAGTGCCTATGAAAAAGTCCGCGACCAGGAAGAGCAAATTATTCACCGTTGGGAAGCCCAAAAGCGGGGTCTACGCCAGGATACCTTCCACATGGGCGATCGGGATGTGACGGAAATCTGTCGGCGGGACATGACCAATGTGTTCCGGTGTTCAATTACGGCGATTTTGTTTGGCGATCTCGATCGCCTCCGGGAGGGATTGTTAATTTGGTATCAAACCATTGTCCGGGCTTATAACTATACTGATTACGCCAAAATTAGCTACAAGGTGATCCAAGAAACCATCAAGGAATTTTTGGAACCCGACGAAGTGGCCCTATTATTGCCGGCCCTCAAGTTGGATCACACTGTTTTAAGTAGTTAATGTTTCGTCAACTTATTGTTTAAACCGCCCATGAGTGCCATTTACTCCGTTAATTTTGTCAATGAAGCCACCGGTAGCGATGTTACCCTCCAAATTGCAGAGGATGAACTGATTTTAGACGCCGCTGAGGCCCAGGGATTGGACTTACCCTATTCCTGTCGGGCGGCATCCTGTGTGGCCTGTGCCGCCAAATTGGTCAGTGGCACCATTGAACATACGGATAAAGCCAGTGATTTCCTCAAACCAGATGAGTTGGAGCAGGGCTGCGTTTTGCTCTGTGCCGCCTATCCCACATCGGATTGTAAGGTTCTGACCCACCAAGAAGAAGCGCTGTTTGGCTAAGGATGTGCCCTCATCTCGACCCATGAACGGTCAACGGACTCTACCTTTAACAAAATTATTCTGCCGATTGTCGAGTAAGGAATTGAGATTATTATGGAAAACCAAGTCAACGAACAAGGGGCGACAACCCCAACCGAAGCATCTGGTTACAATGCCACTCTTTGGGATGGTCTGTCCGGCGTTGCTTTAATTGGCGGGGCGATCGCCGGTGGGGTGACGGGGAATGTGGCCGCGGGGGTTGTTCCCGTGGCGGCGGCGGTGGGATTGCACATGGTCAATCGTCGCCAACTGCAAAGTTATCTCCTGGAAAGTCAAGCCGCCGCTTCGACCCAAGTGGTCAATTTGGTGAATCAAAACCAAGCCACTATCCAAGAGTATTTACAAAAATTCCAAAGCGAAACCCAGGCGTCCCTCGCCCAACAACAACAGGCGATCGCCGACGGTCAGACGGCGTTAACCCAAGCGTTAGACGCAAAAGCAACGGAACTGAATGGTCAATTAACCGCCTTCCAAACTGCGGCGGAACAAACCCATGCCAATCTGGATGAAAAACACCAGACCTTGGTGGACGTGGTCAACGAACTGCGCCAAATGGAAAATTGTAGTCACACCATCGAAGCTGATCCCAAGGCCGATGCCTATTATCAACGGGGTCTCAGCCACAAGCGCCTGGGCGATCGCTCCGAAGCGGTCAGGGACTTCAGCGAAGCCATTCGTCTCAATGGGGAATTGGCCGATGCTTACTACCATCGCGGCATCGTCTATGCGGAATTGGGAACCCGCAAATTAGCGACCGATGATCTTCGTCTAGCCTACAAACTCTATTTTGACCAAGGTGACCTGGACAACTATGACCGGGCCCGCCAGCTTCACAAAGAGTTCTACGATGGCACCGGACAAGTGACGGAAGACTTGGTGGCGGCGGCCGCCGACGATGCCAGTGGTAACGGCCATGAAGCCTATGTTGCGGACAATCCGGAACAAGAGATTAAGCCCCTACTGGAACAGGAAAGCGAAACCACAGCGGCGAATCTCTTTGGCTAAGGCAAGGTCAACGTTTCTCTGAAGTTAATTTCTAACAACAACAAACCACAATAACCGCAGAGGGCAGGGGTACAATAAATAAGGCTCCTGTCCTAGGCGTTTTTTTATGATCACCACAGCCAATGTGGCGGTAATGCCGCTTTTTCCCCGTTCTCGCTATCGGATTATTGGGCAGATCGGTCAGGGACAGTTCGGACGAGTGTACTGTTCCTTAGAGCGGTCTACGGGGAAGATTTATGCCCTTAAGGATTTGGAGCACCGCGTTTTTCCCACGAACAAATTTTTGCGGGAAGTGTCCTATCTGGTGATGTTGCGCCATCCCAACATTGTGGCCTGCCATGCGTTGGAGTACCATGCCGGGGGACGGTACTTGGTGATGGATTACTGTGAAGGGGGCACCCTCAGGGATGTGATTGATGGGGATGGTGACCTCTGTTTGGCAGGGAAGATTAATTTAATTCATCAAATGCTGTTGGGGCTAGAGCAGGCTCACAAATACAACATCATTCACTGTGATCTGAAGCCTGACAATATTCTATTAGTTCCCCGACAACAGGGCTGGCAGGTGAAGGTGTCTGATTTTGGCATTGCCCGCCTAACGGAAGCCACCGGGAATCCCAATTTTGGCAAAGGGTACACGGGATCGCCGGCTTATATGGCACCGGAGCGTTTTTATGGCAAATTCTCCGTTGCGTCGGATATTTATGCCGCTGGAATTATGCTCTATGAGTTGATTGTGGGACATCGCCCCTTTTCTGGGTTTCCCAAGGCGATTCAGGCGGCCCATCTCAACCAACGGGTTGAATTACCTGCAGATTTTCCCGATATCGTCGCCCCCATTGTTAGTAAAGCGTTGGAAAAACTCCCCCAGCGTCGCTATGGCACGGCGATCGCCATGGCCAAGGCGTTAGAAACTGTCCAACAACACCTATCGCCCCCCAACACCCCCATTTCTGTTTATCAGAACCAGCCCCCCGAGCGACTTGATTTTGCCGTCACCGTTAAACATAGTACCCCACTACTTTTTGCCATTACCACCCTGGTCAGTGACGGTTTGTGGCTCTATTTGGGCAATGGATGCGAATTATATCTCTGGGAATACCATGACCCAACTTTAGAGGATCATCCCCGACCCCGCTGGTCTTTGGGGGTACCAGGGGGAATCAAAACCCTAGTGGTTAATCAAGGTCATATCAGCCTGCTGACCCAGGATGACGATCGCCATTCCTGGCAATTTTTTCAGTGGCAAGATAAGCTGCTCCTGGCTCCGAAGCTCCCCAAACCCCTCCTCCGTTTCCAGGGGGAACGGCTACTGGCCAGTGTGGGGCCGGCCGGAAAACGTCTGACGACGGCGATCGCCACGGATAATGCGAAGAAAGGAAAATTCCAAGTTTGGCGAATGGATCGGGCCCAGTGCCAGGGAACGCCCCTCGAAACCCTGTTCCCCTCCCAACTGTTAGATATTGATCATCGTCACGGTTTATTGGTGCAGTTGGTGCAAACCACGCATCAAAGTCAAAGCCTTTTCTCCCTCTTTAATCGGCGGGGGGATGTGTTTCGCGCTTTCCAGCTTTCCTTTTTGGTCTATCAGTTAGCCGTTAACCGCTTTTCCCGCAATCACCTCTTTGGGCTGGCCTATGATCTGCCCCAAACCGGGGTGCTGATTCGGCTCCAACCCCTCAAGGTCAATCGCATTGCCCTTAATCTCCAACCCAAATTTATTCAACCCTTTGCCTGGGGCTATCTCTTGGCGGCAAAGACCGGGGAAGTGGCGCTATTGGATTACGAAGGGTTTTTGTTCGGCAACTTTAACGTGGGAGAACCGATTACGGCGATCGCCCCGATGGGTCGTTACCAATGTTTATTTGCCACTTGGCATAATGGGCAAGGCAACTTGCAGTTGGTGGATTTAGGGGAAAAAGTGGAAGATGTGATCCGCGATCGCCAAGAACTGCGTTAGGGGAGACTTGGGCTTCATGCGGCCACCAATACCCCCGGTGCCTGTTGCCTTGGCAGAATATCCAGTAAATCCTCCGTGGCGCAGTAGCGGAGATCCTCCTGGCGATCGAGCTTCAGTAACCGTTGACCATGGCTAGCTTGCTCAAATAACCCCAAGAGATTGCCCTGCCATTGCTGGTATAAACTCTGGGCCGCAATCACTTCATCGTTACCGGGGGTAAAAGAAATTCCCTTTTGGGTTAACAAGGCGGCGATCGCCCCGGCACAAACTGTATCTTCCAGGGAATAGCCTCCTTCCCACCCCGATCCCACTAACCACACCGTCGCTGGTTGCTGCTGCTGGAGATACTCTACGGCGGCTTGACGATTGATCATGGCGGCGGTAATTAACTGTCCCGCCTGGGCCACCCGTTGGAGGGCGCGGGTGCCGTTGGTGGTGGATAAAAATAAGCGCTTACCGGCCATTAATTCCGGCGTGCAGTCTAGGGGGGAATTGCCGAGATCGTAGCCTTCTACCATGGCCCCGCCCCGTTCCCCAGCCCGGAGTCGTTTTTCGGCCGGCCAGGTGTCGCTGACCTGCATCAATTCCGACAGGGAACTAAATACTTGTACTGCTTCCACCCCCACTTTCAAGGCCGTGGCGATCGTTGTCGTTGCCCGCAATACATCAATAACGACGGCGCAATCAGGTAAGCAGTTCTCAGGGGTTAATTCGGGCGTGTGATAGACAAAGAGTTCCACGGGATTCAGCGGAGATTTCAGAATAGGATTTAACAACCCCCCCATCTTACTCGCAAGTCGCATCAATAAAAAAAACGGTTTTTAGCCAACAGAATTCAAGGTCTGCCCCCAGAACGTCATACACTAGAGGGCGATAAACCCGACAGACCCAAGACTGATCAAAGCGTTTGTGTTTGTTTATCCGTGCTGTTTTGTCCTGTAAGTTTCTATGGCCCCCCAACCCCCTTCACCCTCGGAGGTGACCTCCCCGACCCCAGAGACCCAGTTCTCCATCCAAGACATCCGTGACCTGTTGCCCCACCGTTACCCCTTTGCGTTGGTGGACCGCATCATTGACTTTCAAGCGGGCAAGCGGGCCGTCGGTCTCAAGAACGTCACCATCAACGAACCGTTTTTTCCGGGGCATATTCCCGATCGCCCCATTATGCCGGGGGTTTTAATCGTTGAATCCATGGCCCAGGTGGGGGGGGTGGTGTTAACCCAATTACCGGGAATGCGGGGGAAATTTTTTGCCTTTGCGGGCATTGATGGTGTCCGTTTCCGCCGTCCTGTGGAACCGGGGGATCAATTAATCATGACTGTGGAACTGGTCTCCTTTAAACTTCAGCGTATTGCCAAAATGCGGGGGGAGGCGAAAGTGGATGGTCAGTTAGTCTGTGGTGGCGAAATGATGTTTTCGCTGATTGATTAACTGATTAAGGGGGTTGCCCATGGGCGGATCTTGGTCAGGGAAGGCGAGGCTGGCCGGAGTCGAACCGGCGGCCCAGCGCTTAGGAGGCGCTTGCTCTATCCGTCTGAGCTACAGCCTCAATTCTGTTCTATAAATCATACCCTGACCCGTGAAGACTCGAAAGGCGTCTCCGGCTGTTTTCCGCCTTAGGGTACAATTCATAATTGGTTAACTTTTGTTTACTTTTAACCCGCCTGTCTTGGACAGCGAGGGCCTAACTGTCGCCCAGGGGCGTTTAGGATTGACTGTTGTGGATTTATTTCAAACCTTTCAGACCCATAATCCCGTCATTGGGGTGGTTCATCTTTTACCGTTGCCGACGTCGGCCCGGTGGGGGGGGAGTTTAACCACCGTGATCGAACGGGCCGAACAGGAAGCCACTGCCCTAGCGGCCGGGGGGGTGGATGGCATCATTATTGAAAATTTTTTTGATGCACCGTTTACCAAGCAACAGGTTGACCCGGCGATCGTCAGCGCGATGACGTTAATTGTGGATCGCATTCAAAATTTAGTGGTTGCCCCGGTGGGCATTAATGTGCTCCGTAACGATGCCCGGAGTGCTCTGGCGATCGCCAGTTGTGTAGGGGCCAAATTTATCCGGGTAAATGTGCTAACGGGGGTCATGGCCACGGATCAAGGCTTGATTGAGGGCAATGCCCATGAGTTGATGCGATACCGCCGGGAATTGGACTGTGAGGTGGCCATCCTTGCCGATGTCTTGGTTAAACACGCCCGGCCCTTGGGTACACCGAATTTAACCACCGCCGTCACCGACACCATTGAACGGGGCTTAGCGGATGGCATTATTTTATCGGGCTGGGCTACGGGCAGTCCGCCGAGCCAAGAGGATCTGGAGTTAGCGCGCAATGCTGCCAAAAATACGCCTATTTTTATCGGTAGCGGCGCCAATGAAGATAATATTGGGCATTTAATTCAGGCGGCGGATGGGGTGATTGTGGCCAGTTCCCTCAAACGCCACGGCAAAATCACAGAAACTATTGATCCCATCCGTGTGGCCGCCTTTATTGAAGCGATGCGGGAAGGATTAGCTGCTCCTAAACCGTTGTCCCCCATGACATCCCCAGCCAAGCAATCCGCCGTGATTTGACCGTCGCCAGCGACAACGATTTTTCCACCTCGTCCGTCCGTCACGCAAAACAAATGGTGTATCTTAGGTTAAATTGTGGGGCGCATACGTGTTCAGGGTAGTTATTCACCAGTTGGGCTGAGGTCAACACTGTGGCAGTTAAGCAAAAGCATTCAACCAAAAAACGATCAAGTCAGCGAGCCAAGGCTCGCCCCCCCCAACGTTCCCGCCGGGGTTGGGTTTGGATTAGTTTTGGTCTGACGGCGATCGCCCTGCTTTCCGCCACTGCCGGTGCGTTATTAGCCTACTCGTTATCCTCTATCCCACTGAAACAGACCCAACTGTCCCCGGAAGAAGCGGCGGTGTTTGACCAGGAAAAAGCTATTTCCTATAAAAACCTCAATATCCCCCAACTCAGCCGCCCTGTGAATATTTTGCTGTTGGGAACTAAGGTTTTGACGTCCGATCAACCCGATCCCAGTCAACCGGATCGGGGCTACCATGCGTTGGTGAACTCCTTGGAAGGGTTAACCGATACCATGATGTTAGTTCGGTTTGACCCAGAAACTAAGTCATTGTTGGTGCTATCCATTCCCCGGGATACGCAGGTGGAAATGGCGAATCGGGGGGTCACCAAAATCAATGAAGCCAATGCCCGGGGCGGCCCGGCCCTAGCGGCCCAAACGGTGGAGGATTTATTAGGGGGAGTGACTATTGATCGCTACGTACGGGTGAATGTCCAAGCGGTGGAGAAACTGATTGATGCTCTCGGGGGGGTTACCGTTTACGTCCCCAAAGACATGAAATACCAGGATGATAGCCAGCATCTCTATATCAACCTCAAAGAAGGGGAACAACGACTGGATGGGGAGCAAGCCCTACAAATGCTGCGTTTTCGCCATGATCACCTGGGGGATATCGGTCGTATTCAACGACAACAATTGGTGATTCGGGCGGTGATTGAGCAAGCCCTCAAACCCCAAACCATCTTGAAAGTGCCGGAAATCGTTAAGATTCTTCAGTCCTATATCGACACTAATTTGAGCATGGAAGAACTGGTGGCGATCGCCGGTTTTTCGGCCCAACGGCAGCGGCAGGACGTCAAAATGTTGATGCTGCCGGGGGATTTCAGCGGCAACGGCAAAAATGCTGTCAGTTATTGGCTACCCAACCACCGCAAAATCCGCACCTTAACCAGCCAATATTTTAATTTGGTTCCCAACCAATCTTGGTTCAATGCCGGGGACTCATGGGAGGAAGCTGAAGATCCCTTTCCTGACCCCTATCGTCTCCGCATTGCCATCCAGGACAGTACCCAGCGTCCCGAAGTGGTGCAGTCCGTCGTGCGCCAATTACAAGCGGCGGGCTACAGCCGCATTAATGTGGTGAGTCCGTTGTCCCAACCACTAAAAACCACCCGGGTCATTGCCCAGCAGGGGGACGACCTCGGTGCAGCCCAAGTCCGCAATAATTTAGGCTTTGGGGAAGTGCTGGTGGATAGCAATGGCTATCTGGTTTCCGATGTGACCATTCAGTTGGGGGATGATTGGCGGCCATCGTTGCCCTAGGCCTCCCGACTCACCCGTTACAATGGAATCTCGTTAACATTTTTTGATTCGCAACGCAAACCGTATTTACCACTATGACCTCCTACGCTTCTGCAACGGCCCGCGCTGAAATGAGTGAACTGCGGCGTCTGAAAAGTTTATTACCACCGGAACTCCAAAGTTGGGTCATGGTGGAGGGGAGTACTGAAGTCAATCCGCCGTTAATCCGTTCAGAAGAGTTAGGGCGCGACGAAATTGAAATCCAAATTGATCTACCCAAATGGGAAAACCTGGCTATTGACCAACGCAATCTGCTGTTTTGGCATGAAGTGGCCCGGGTGCAAAATGACACCATTCCTCGGGAAGGGTGGGAAATGGCTGCCCTGGCGATCGGTTTAGGGGGCGCAGTGGGGGAACTCTGGGTTCAAGATGGTCTTCTGCTCCTGTTGGCGTTGGGACTATGTGGCATTTCCGGCTATCGTCTGTGGCAGAAAAATAATGGGGATAAACGGATCAAAGAGGCGATCGAAGCCGATGAAAGAGCTATTAATTTAGCCACCCGCTTTGGTTACACCCTACCCAACGCCTATAAAAGCCTGGGCAGCGCCTTTAAGTCTTTAATTGAACAAACCCCCAATCGCCGTCAACGTAAGCAGTATGAAACTCGACTGCAAGCGCTACGCCAGAGTGCGGCCCGTATGAAAGCCAAAACGCAAAAAGCTCAAGCCCGTTAGCGCCGCGTCATTTCTTTTTTGATGATTCAACTTTCTCCGCCCCAATCTCAGACTCCCTCTGTCCCAGGCTTTAGTGCCCCCCCTCGCCAAACCCTAACCCTCGATGTTACCGGTATGAAATGTGCCGGTTGCGTAGCCGCTGTGGAACGATTGCTGCAACAGGTACCTGGCGTCACGGACAGCCGCGTTAACCTGGTCACGGCGATCGCCGTTGTGGAGTACGATCCCAGTCAAGTGACGACCCCCCAGGATCTGGCGGATCACCTGAGCCAACGGGGTTTTCCGTCCCAAATTCGCCAAGCGCCGGGGCAATCGTCTTCCCCCGTTCCCGAGTCCTCCTTTAAGCCCGATGCCCCCCCAGGGACGATTACACCAGAATTAGGGGTTGCCCTCTTACTACTAATTTTTTCGGGGCTGGGGCATTTAGCCCACCTCGGCGGCCCCATGTTGCCCCTCATCCATCACCCCATTTTCCATTGGGCCCTTGCCACGATCGCCATTGCCATTCCCGGGCGGGATATTTTTGTGGATGGTTGGCGAGGTTTGCGATTTGGCCATGCCAATATGAATACCCTAGTGGCCCTGGGGACCGGCAGTGCCTATCTCACCAGTTGTGTTGCCTGGATCTGGCCCGGGTTGGGCTGGGAATGTTTCTTTGATGAACCGGTGATGTTGTTGGGGGTTTTATTATTGGGGCGCACCTTAGAAAGTAAGGCCCGTCACCAGGCAGCGGCGGCATTACGTCACCTCATTGCCCTGCGGCCAGCAATGGCACGATTGGTGGGACAAGACGGCGGCGAAACCGGCATTGAAATTGCGGTGGATCTGGTGCGTCCGGGGGAATGGGTGCGGGTGCTGCCCGGGGAAAAAATTCCGGTGGATGGCAAGGTCATCGCAGGTAAAACCTTAGTCGATGAAGCGTTATTAACCGGAGAATCCGTCCCCGTTCTCAAGGAAAAAGATGATGGGGTCATTGCAGGAACCTGGAATCAATCCGGCGACATTACCATCGCCGCCACCCAAGTGGGGACCGAAACTACCTTAGCCCGCATCATTCGTCTGGTAGAAACGGCCCAAACCCAGAAAGCCCCGATTCAACGCCTAGCGGATCAAGTGGCGGGGGTCTTTGCCTATGGGGTGTTAGCGGTGGCGTTATTAACCCTCCTGTTTTGGGCCAGCGTCGGAATTCATTGGTTCCCCCAGGTGATCACCGCCACCCCTGATTTGTCTCCCCTGTTAATTGCCCTGAAATTAAGCGTTTCCGTGTTGGTGGTAGCCTGTCCCTGTGCCCTGGGATTGGCAACCCCCACCGCGATTTTGGTGGGCACTAGCCTGGGGGCGGAGCAGGGAATTTTAATCAAAGGGGGAGATGTGCTGGAAACCCTGCACCGCACCACGACCATCGTTTTTGACAAAACCGGAACTTTGACAGCGGGGAAATTACAATTAACCGATTGTCTGCCCATGACCCCCATCAGTGCCGATGAGTTATTAACCGTGGCAGCGTCTGTGGAGCAGGGAACCCGCCACCCCTTAGCAGACGCCTTGGTGGCGGCAGCCCAGGCCCAATCCCTCGGGTTTCTCCCGGTGGAAGAGATTCACACCGAACCGGGGCGGGGAGTCCAAGGATGGCTCCATGGCGATCGCCTGTTGGTGGGGAACCAAGGGTGGTTAGCAGACCATGGTGTTACTATCTCCTCTGACGTTCAAAGCACGTTAGCAACCTGGCTGGGGCAAGGCAAAACAGTCATCTTTGTGGCCCGACATCAACACCTGTTAGGGCTGTTAGCTCTCCAAGACCAACTCCGTCCCGACGCCGCGGCCACCGTCGCTACGGTCAAAGCCCAGGGCATTACCCCCGTTTTATTAACCGGGGATCATCCCCAAATTGCCCAGGCGATCGCCCAACAGGTGGGGATCGAGGCGGTCTATGCCCAGATGACCCCCCAAGGAAAAGTGGATCATATTAAAACCTTGCAAGGGGGAACCACCCAGGCGATCGTGGCCATGGTGGGGGATGGCATTAATGACGCCCCGGCCCTAGCCCAAGCGGATGTGGGGATTTCCCTGTCTGGATCGACGGAGGTGGCCATGGAAACCGCTGATGTGGTCTTGATGCGCTCCCAATTAACCGATCTACCCGCGGCCTTGACCCTCAGTCGCAACACGGTGCGTAAAATCTATCAAAATCTGTTCTGGGCCCTGGGTTACAATTGTGTCGCCATTCCCCTCGCGGCCGGTGTCTTTTTACCCCAGTTTTCCCTGGCCCTGACCCCGGCGATCGCCGCCGCCATGATGGCCAGCAGTTCAATCATTGTGGTCCTCAATGCCCTCAGCCTGCGTCAACACGGGCCAAAGCGGAGAGAACCGACCGGGGCTGGAACCTAAGTCATGGGTCTGGGTTCAACCAAGGGGAGGTTCAGCCACCGTTCACCGATAAGTTTTTTTAATATTTCACCAAGATTGCACCGTTATGAAGCGTTTTCTTCTCTGCACCAGCGCCCTCCTAGGAACCACCAGCCTCTTGATTGACGCCGCCGTTGCTAATCCCACCGAGCTTGGGACGACCTTGTCCTCAACCCTTCCTTTGATGGTTGGGCAAATCCCGGTATCCCCCGGCTTAAATCGGCAGAGTTTCTTTGAAACGGGGCGTCTGCGGGAAGAAGATACGCTCATGTTTCGCCGTCCCCCCAGTGGTGTGCCCCGGCTACGGGATGAGTCGAGCAACTGGCAATTTATTGTTTTTAAGGAAGGCAATGTTTCGTTTTGGATGCCGCCGGGGGTCTTAACGAACGATACTGTGGTTTTGGATACCGCCTACGGTGAGATTTCCTTCCGCACCTTGGTGTCTAACGATGGCCCCTATCGCTACATTGCGGCCTATGCGGCGGATTTAAATCCTGAACAGGTACAGAACCCCCAAGCAATTTTGACCGCCATCCGGGATCGGGTGGCCCCCCAAGCGACCTTTGAGTTGACCCGCGATCGCCAAATTGAGCTTGGTGATAATCCTGGGGTAGAGCTAACTTTCCAAAGCGACACTGATTTGATTACGATGCGGACATATTTAGCGGGGAATCAAATCTATGCGGTGGGGGTGGTACAACCCGTTAAAGAGCCGAGGGAACGGGCGGCCCGGGCCTTCTTGAATGCCTTGCAGTTAACAACCCCTTAGCTATACTGAGTGAATTAATCTGGGTTAGAGGAGAGAGAACCATGGCAACGTCGCGGACACAGCGGGATATTTGGGTTTACCTGGGCATTGGGGCGATGATCAGTGCATTGTTATTGTTTTCCCTGGTGCCCATTGTGACCAGCCTGTGGCAACCCGTCACCCCTGACCCCAATTCCTCCGTGACAACGCCGTTGGAAAATCAGGCCCTGGGCTATCAGTTAGTGTTGGAGCGAGAACCGGATAACCAAAATGCCCTCCAGGGGTTACTGGAAATTCGCCTCCAGCAAGGGGATTTAGCGGCGGCGATCGCCCCCCTAGAGCGTCTGGGACAACTCAACCCGCAACAGGTGCAATACCGTATTTTGCTAGCGGAAGCCAAAAATCAACTCCAGGATATTGCCGGGGCGGCGGGGGTCTATCAGGATATTTTGCGTCAATTTCCCTACAATATCCAAGCCCTGAAAGGGTTAAGCGGACTCTACCAAACGCAAAATCGCCCCGCTGAGGCGATCGCCGTGGTGCAAAATACCATTACCCAGGCCATCAAAACCCAAACCAGCCAACCCGGTCAGCTTGACCCCAATGAGGTCACGTCTCTGCAATTACTCCTAGGGGAAATTTACCTCGCCCAAAATCGCCCTGATCAGGCGATCGCCATCTATGAAGCGGCCAGCCAGGTCAATGTCAACGACTTTCGTCCCCTCTTGGCGAAGGCCCAGGTATTGGCCCAAAGCGGCAACGTGAAGGACGCTGACCCCCTGTTTCAACAAGCGACGTTAATCGCCCCTGTGCAATATAAAGATGCCATCAAAAAAATGGCCCTCCAAGCCACCAATAACAGCCCAGTTCCTAACCCGACTCCCTTGGTAAACCAGCCGCAACAATAAACCGGGTCAGCCTACTTGTATTCAGAACGGCGATCCTGCCAGGTATTACCGATGCCTTGGATAATGCCTTTGCCAATCAACCCGATCGCCCGACCCACCACTTGGGTCAAGATGAAGACTAAGCCATTGCCCACAAATTCCACCACGGAACGCAAACGGGGGGACAACGCATCTCGCACTTCTAATAAAATAGTCACCAACCAAGGCAGGGCTTTGAGGGTTTCTAGCTCCTGCTGTCGGGGGGCATACAATTGGGTTTTGAGAATCCCTTGGGGGGTTAAATACAATAAAAGATGTTGGCTTTCAAAAATTTGCTTGGGGATTAACCAATAGCGACTGAGTTGATAGTACCAAGCTAAATCATTGCGGAATCTAGCCACCTGTCGGGAGGACAACATCGACTGCTCATAGAGGGCAATTTTGATCGCTTCGTGGTTAGCAAAGTAATTCAAAATAAAGACCATGGCCGCGTTAGCGATGTGAATGATTAAATTTTGGGCATACAGTTCACTGTATTGCTCTGCTTCTGGGGAATGGGCCGGATAAACTCGTTGGTTGACAGTGAGGGGATCATCAAATAACAAATAATGAAATAAAGGGACAACGAAGGGAATGGCATCCAGTTTTTCTGCGCGAATAATCGGCTGATAAACCTCCAAAAGATCTTGGATTTGTTCTAAGGTAAATTCACTTTTGGGCTGACAATATTTGCCAAAAAAGTTGAGGGTCACCGATCGCCACATTTCCCCCAGAATAGATCCATAATTTTTAGGCAATTGTTCGGGGGTAATGCGGAGGGATTTGAGGTCTGTCAGGGTGGTTTGTAATTGTTGTTGACTGATCGCCAGCAATTCTTGGCGTTTTAGGGGTTGGAGAATATCCAACTCCAGGGGAATGGCCGTCAGATTTTCCACTTGCAGGGGTAGTTGATGGAGCAGTTGGTCGAGGGAGGCGAGATTACTGGGAGGGGTGAGGGTGAGGGCACTGGCGATCGCCGGTTGGGATCTTCTACGGGGCGGAACTGGGGGAGACGGCGGGGCAGCATCGGCGGTTAATAGGCGATGGGCCCGCTGCCACCGTCGTAATTTGGCGGGCATCAGCCGTTGCACCAACCACTGGGCCAGGCGTAGTTCCCGTTGGCGTCCTTGGTAAAATAGGCGGTCAAAATCGGAAAGGCGGGGCCGTTGTAAGTCCTGCTGAATGTGTTGGAGGCTTTGTTCAATTTGTTCTAGACCATCCCGAAAAATTCGCCAGAGGGACTGCTCCCAAGGGGTTAAGGAAGGGGGAACGAGAGGACTAGATTGCAGGCTGGGCCAATGGGGCTTACCGTGGTGAATCCCTTGCAGGCCGTTTACTAAATCGGCGATCGCCGTTCCCTTGGGAAAGTAGCCCGCAATGCCTGCGGCCTTGGCGGCCAGCAGTTGGTCGTACTCTAAACTGGCGGTCAAGAGGGCGATCGCCAGGGAGGGATAGGTCTGTTGGAGTTGGCGCAACAAGGACCAACCGGATTGGGACTGCCCCGGAAATTGGGGATCAAACAGGAGGATGTCGGGGCGGGTGGTTTCCAGGGCCTGGCGGAGGTTATCTAAACGATCCACCTCCCCAAGGACATTGAGATTAGAACAGGTCGTTAACGCCGTTACCAGTCCCAGCCGGAACACCGGTTCTTCATCAACAATTAACAGGGTTAGCGGGGATTCACTCACGGCGATCGTCTGGCAACAACATGACTTATTTTATCCCCAGTGGTTGTTTCCACACCGAGGGAATCCTGGCAAGCATTGACAATTGTATGCCGATGAATATCGACAACCATGGCGATCGCCCAAGGATTCAGTAATGATTTGCAGGATATTATACTGAAACCCATCCAGAACCGGATCTCACCCCCTATGACCTTTACTGTTACCGTCTCCGCTATTTCGCCGACTCCATCCCCCACCTTTACCGACATTCACGCCTTAATTTTTGATAAAGACGGTACCTTGGAAAACTCAAAAGTTTATTTAGAAAAACTGACCATTGAACGATTACGCTTGCTGGAAAATAGTACCCCAGGCATCCGTTCACCGTTGACCCAGGCCTTTGGGTTTGACGGCCAACATTTAAACCCCACGGGACTCATGGCGGTGGGAAGCCGTCAAGAAAATCTGATCGCGGCTGCTGCCTACCTAGCGGAACGGGGACACAGTTGGTTTGAAGCCTTAAGTCTGAGTCACCACTGTTTTGATCAGGCCGATCGCCAGGTGGTGCCCAATGCCCACACCTGTCCTATGTTTCCCGGGGTTGGGGTTGCCTTAGAAACGTGGTCACACCAGGGACTCAAAATTGCCATTCTTTCGGCGGCGCGGCAATGGAGCGTGGAGCGATTTATCGCCGATCATCAATTAGGGGGCTGGATTGACGTTGCCATGGGATCGGATCAAGGTCTGAGTAAACCCGATCCAGCGCTGTACCGGTTAGCCTGCACGCGGTTAGGGGTGGACCCCCACCAAACGGTGATGATTGGGGATGCCCAAGGGGACATTACCATGGCTAAAAGGGCTGGGGCAAAGGGGGCGATCGCCATTGGTTGGCCGGGCTACCAATCCCCTACGTTAAAGGACGCAGACGCCACCATTCAGGACATTAACCAACTGCAGGTTAGTCAGCATCGGTGAACAAGTCCGACTCAGTGTGATCAGTTTGTTCAGTTCTAAAAGAGGCGATCGCCTGGGTGAGATAACAGGTGTAAAGCAGGGCTTCATCCAGGTTTTGAAAGTAGGGTAAGGTGACACTGCCTTTTTGCCCCAACACAAGAATTTCCGGGGGACTCGCCTCAAGGGCCA
>JAYKHU010000120.1:0-12072 GCA_035285105.1 Synechocystis sp. | reverse complement strand
CAAGCAGCGGTTTCCCTGGCCCAGGACAAAAAAGCAACCCTGGCCCAACTGTTATCCCAACAACGTCAAGCCGCCAACGCCTATCAAGTGCGTCAACAACAACGGCAACCCCTATCGGCGATCGCCTTAGAACGGGTCGATCAATTACAAGCTGAAAAACAAGCCCATCAAGAACGTCTAGAACGTTTACAATCCCTAGAAGAAGAAGGAGCCGTTTCCAAAGAATATATCTTCCAGGCCGAACAAGCTCTACGTGACACCCAACAACGCCTCACCTCTAGCCAACTCCAAGAAATTCCGAACACCGATGAGCAACTGTTTCAGGCAGACCAACAGTTAAGGGATTTAAAAGTACAAATTACGCAAAATGAAGGTGATTTGTTAAAGGCAAACAGTGAACATGAACAGGCAAAAGCGACCCTGATTTCCCAACAAGCAGAAGCCCACCGCATTCAGTTGGAAGCCTCCCAACGCATTCAACAACTGGATGTGGAGATTACCCAACTTCAAGCAAAGATTAGTGAGTCAAACAATGCACTCATCAGTGCCAAGAAAAAATTACAGAATAAGTACTTGAAAGCCCCCATTAGTGGCACCATTCTCACCCTTAATCTCAAAAATAAAGGGGAAGTCATTGAACCAGGACAAACTGTGGCAGAAATAGCACCAGATGGCGTCCCTCTCATTGTTTCAGCCTTATTACCGAATCAAGAAGCAGGATTTGTGCAGCCTGGAATGCCAGTCCAAGTGAAGCTAGATGCCTATCCTTATCAAGACTATGGGGTAATTTCTGGTGAAGTTAGTACTATTTCTGCCGATGCTAAATCCGATGAAAAATTAGGAGAAGTTTATCAAGTAAACATCAAACTTGATCATGACCACATCCGCAAGAATAAACAAATTATTCCTTTCAAAGCAGGTCTTGCAGTCAACGCAGAAATCATCATCCGTGAGCGCCGAATTCTTGACGTTTTACTAGATCCCATTAAACAAATTCAAAAAGACGGCATTAATCTTTAGATTTTAGCCCAACTCATGTTGTATTGATTAGGAGTTTTAACGAATGTCCATTCAGGTTTCTTCTCACACCAATAACCAAGGCAAAATCATGAATGAGCAACAATTAGACGAAATCGTTGGCGCAATTTTAGCAGGTAAATATTCCTGGGCTTGCGTGTTGATCCTGAAATTTACCGGCTATAACCCGCTTCACTACATTCCCTACAGGACGTACCATCGCATTGTCAAAGATAATTATGAACAAAAATTTAAGACACCTCAGAACAACTAACTCCGTCGGATCCTAACATTTAAAAGACAACTTTTGTCTTCACTATCCCTTCAATCACTGGGTTGAAGGGACTTTTTCATGATGATTAATAATGACCCGCTTAGTCAACTCAGATCTGAATGGTAACCTGAGTCAAATAGCTTGGAGAAGCCTAACACAAAGAAAAACAGCAGCTCAATCAGTTTTCCATCGATTGACTGCTGCGGGTGAAGTGACTTTTCGGCGATCGCCTTAGGATTTTTTTGATGAGGATGCTGATGCAGAACAGGAAACAGAAATGTGACGACCGTTTGGGGTAATTTGCTCTTCAATGGTGCCCGAAGTGACGGTCTCAGGGTTGTCTCCCCCTATGGATTTAGCCTGAACATGGTAGTGAGCAGTTCCCATACCAGGAATCTGTTTAAATTCAGACTTAGTTGATTCAGAGTAGTTATTAAAATTTTTAGTCATAGTCTTAAAACAAGAGGAAGTAAACAAGTAAAAATAGAGAAAATCAAAAATCATCAATTCTACCAATCTCTTGAATTTCAGAGCTTGGCATAAATCACCTACCCGGACGTCACATCATTGCAACCCCAAGTAGGTGATATTTATTAGCCTTTCGCAAGACTAAAATTTTAGGAAATTAGCTGTTGATAAAAAGTTAAGTTTATCAATAACTAGTTGTTAGCCTCTGCAGTGCCCTTAATTGCTGTGAGAGAAAATCCATCTTCACTGTCTGCGATCATTTTGACATAACCAGTGGTTTTGGTGTCATGACCAATAGCAAGGGCGAATAAGGATCCTGATGCAGAAGCTGACTTAGAGTCATTGTAGGGGGGATAACAGCAAGGGTAGGTAGGATAATAGGGGTAAGTGACGCTACCACCTTGCAGTTCGCTTTCCTTGACAACGGATTCTAGATAATTGAGATTAGAGATAAGCATTATGCACCTCGATTTTTTTGGAAATCAACTGAAAGTTCATTTTTGATTATTCAGTCACTACAGAATAATTTATCTGTCTAAATTTAGTTTTGGTTGCCATCTTGGCAAAGGGAAATATGAAATATATTATAATTAGATGCCATGATGATTTGCCGTGCTCAAAAACCACAATTATTTAATTGTGGTTAACATAATTTTTTCTTTATCTTTATATCCCCTAATAGTGACAAAATAGATTTTAAGTGTCAATTTGGCATACTCGATACAGTCGTTGATTGTAAATTAAAGCAGATAAACATTCTAATCTGGAGAATTTAACCATGGTTATTCGTGATTTAGATCACAATCAAATTGCTACTGAGACTTCCTCTCTACAGAAGCTAGAGGGCGGTACTGAGTCAATGAATTTAATGCCAACATATGGTTTTTCTAGCTTATTGGCTTCCTTTAATGTTATTGCTGAGGGGGCATTTGTAGCTGATGTTAAATCCACTTTTGATAGTATCACAATCAGCACTAGTCTAATGAAAACCTCAGGTTTCTCATTTGTGGCTGCATCTTTTGCGGTGGGATAATGAACAAAGTTCATCTTGAGCTTATGGCTATTTTAGCTTTATTTATTCAGCTAAATAGTCTCAAGCCAAGAATAACTGAAAATACTATCATTATCCATTGCAAACAAAAATTTCAATCATGAAGATCTCTAATATAGATTTCATTGACCTTCCTCTTGTTCATGATAATATCAATTATCCTGGAGGCGTTACAGGAGGAACTAATGGCACTTATACAACCTTCTCAATAAATATTGGAGGTATAGCAATTGCTGTTGGTGACCTAAGCGCAAGAACTCTCTTAAGGGGTTCCGTGCAAGTGTTTACTCTCTCATCTTTCGGTTACTAATTCATTGTTATGGTGACTTACGTAGCAAATGTGAAGTCCCTTAGGCAAAACCTATAGGTTTATGTTTGTGATTTTGGCACTTTCATGAAGTCCCTACGTAAGTCATCTTCTGCATAATTACGAGGAATCCATGAATCAACTAATTATCAGTGATCTTGATTGCTATCAAGATACAAATTCTAAAATTCAGGGGTCTGGATTAACCCCCATCAAAGTAGAGGGAATTCAGGTCAGCATTGTTGCTGGTGTTGAGTCTCTTGTTGTAACTCAGTTTCCTGATTATGCTGGCACTGCGTATATTGCAGGAGCCGCTATTAGTGCTGGACAGGGAAATTCTGAGTCGCTTATCTCATTTATTGACCTAAATATTTATGGACCCATTTTTTGATTTTTAGAAGCTGTTATTTAGGGCATCACGCAAAGAACAAAAAATTTTTCTTCTCTGATGTCTATGACTAACGACAGTTTTTACAACCATAACTATTAATTGGACAATGATTATCATTGTCCTTTTTTTACAGTTAAAAATGAATCAAGCGATTATAATTTATTTTGTGACTGTGGGGTTATTTGATGAGTACCTTAACGATTGAACCTAAAATTGCTTTAGAAATTACTGCCGAAGAAATTGTCACCTTTCACAAAAGTGAACTACAAATTCAGACAGTTTATAAAACTATACTCTGTCAACGCATTATTCATCAAGCTGCCCAGCGACGAGAATTAACCGTGACGCCGGCAGAAGTTCAAGACTATGCCGATCAAATTCGTCGTGAGCAGCAATTGGAAAAGGCAGAAGATACCCTCACATGGTTAGCCCAACAGATGGTTACCCCCGATGACTGGGAAACTGGGATTGTCAATCAACTCCTCGCAAAAAAATTAGCAGCGTCTTTATTTGAGTCTGAAGTTGAGACATTTTTTGCCCAAAATAAACTGAATTTTGACCAGGTTGTACTCTATCAAATCATTGTGTCAGATCAAACCTTGGCATGGGAAATTTTCCATCAAATTAAAGAAGAAGAGATTAACTTCCACTTGGCAGCAAAACTTTATGATATTGAAGAACAGCGTCGCCATCAATGTGGCTATGCAGGTAAACTGTTTCGTTGGAAAATTACACCCAAGTTTGCTCCTGTAATTTTTGCGGCTGACCTTCACACCGTTACTGCCCCACTCCCCTCAGAGCAAGGTAGCCATATATTTATGGTTGAAGAATTTATTCCGGCCCAATTAACCCCTGAGATTAAAGATGACATCATTCAGACAATGTTTGATGAGTGGTTAATAGCAGAATACACCTATCTCGCTACTAGCATTGAGCAATAAGCATTGTGCGTCCTTCACCTCACCGTTAATATCAAAAAAATACTAGACGATGGGAGGAGTTTCATTCTGTTGTTGGCGTCGTAAGTCTAGCCATTGCTGTAGGATTATTTGAGCTGCTTGTTGATCAATTAACCCCTTGTCATAAGTAGAAAAGCGTTTTTGAGCCTTTAGTTGATTCTCTGCTTCTATTGAGCTTAGGCGTTCATCTATATATTCGATAGGCAAATTGAATGTTTCGGCTAACCGTCGAGCAAATTTTTGCACTTGTTTAGCTTGGGCGCCAATTTCCCCTGACATTGTGTAGGGTAAACCGATTACTAATAAATTAATGTCTCGCTCGTCAATTAATGTTTGTAACTGTTCGATATCCCGTTGATAGGAACTACGATGGATTGTGGTAATTCCCGTGGCAATCAAGCCCGTCCCATCGCATCCAGCAACCCCAATGCGCTTTCTACCCACATCTAGCCCTAGAACTGCCACTTTTGGAGACATTAGCTTGCTCCCTACTTCAAATAAAAATCATAACAAGGTTTGTGATAAAAACGAACACTATTGATCGTCACTCTTTTTCGAGTAATTGGGCAAAGTTTAAATCCTCGGATGCCAGGACGAAGAGGGTGGCCGGCAGATGCTGAGTCCGTTCATGGAGTTGTTGGTAATAGTGGGCGTAGGGATGGGGATGGGAGGCTTCCCCTACGGTGGGATCATCGGGATGCGCTAGTCCTAGTAAGACAAAATCGGCATCCTGGGAAGATTCTAGGAGAATTTCAGCAAAGGGTCGCCCTTCGGCATTGATTACCTGCGGTGTCGCACCGATGCGGAGGCGTTGAACTAAGTCGGCCAAATTGGCTTGGGCGGATTGCACCGCGTGGACATCTGGCACCACTAATTTCAAACAAATTTCACTACGGTGCCATTGCCAACTATTGCGAAGGAGGTAGGCCAATATGAGCATTAAGCCACCATTGGACTGTAATCCCCCCCACCACACATCGATACGCTTAGAACTTTGACGTTTTTCCGGGGCAACAAGGACACTTTCGGGGGGAGATTTTCCGGAACGTTTAGCAGCAGGGGCATCCCGCAAAATAATGACATTACGTTGATGGTGGTGACAATGGACTAGAAATTGACAATAACGGTCGAGGTTCTGCAAATCGTCGGGGTGGCCCACCAGCACGGTGTTGGGAATGAGGGGGCCTAAACCGTAGGTTTCCACCAGTTGTTCCATGCCTTGGTAAAGGTCGGGGGCTGTTTTTACACGAAAGAAGGCTTGTACGTTGGCTTGATCGAGGTTGGTTTGGGCGATCGCCGTTAGGTTATCCTGTCGTTGGGGATTGCTGATATCAGGGGGCAGAATGTTAAAAATAGACACCAAACCCCGGTTATGGGTTAATGCCGCTGCCAATTCGACTAAATGCCAGCGTTTGAGGTGATTGCCGGCAAAAACGAGCAAATGGGGACGCCAATTTTTAGGGTCGGGGATGCTGGTCATATTCATCAACCCACTCCGCACTAGGGTCATCCACATGCCCTGTCGCACGTCCCCCCAGGTACAGGCCAGTTCCTGTCGCTCTAACCATAGATAAACGCCCAGGACGATCGCCGCTGCCACAATGGTGGCGGTGACATTGATCAAAAACATGATGGCAATGCAACCCACCGCCCCTGCCAGGGAAAAGCCCCAGTGGACCCTAAAACTAGGACGAAATGAGGGACTTTGCAAAAACCCTTCCACCCCCGCTGCGATGTTCAGCACCATGTAAGTGGTCAGAAAAAACATGGTCAGAATGGGGGCCAACAAATTCAAATCCCCGATGCCCACCGCCGCTAAGGCAATGCCAAGGGTAAAGAGGGTTCCTAGTCGGGGTTCATCCTCCGCCCCTTCCCCCCGCCCCAACCAGCGTAAGGGCGGTGGCAAAATATTGTCCCGGGCTAGGGCTTGCAAGATCCGGGGAGCGCCCATAATACTACCGATCGCACTGGAGAGGGTGGCGCCCCAAACCCCCAGCAACACACTGTCCCCCCAGAGGGCAATGCGCCGCATTACTAGGGGGTCGTTTAATAACGTGATTGGATCGGCCCGGAAGTGCAGAATAACGGGGATCAAAATATAAATGCCGTACCCCGTGACGATCGCCGCTAAGGTTCCCCAGGGAATGGATTTTTGGGGATCCCGCAGGTCTCCTGACATATTGACCCCGGCCATAATGCCCGTTACGGCGGGAAAGAATACGGCTAACACTGTCCAAAATCCCGCACTGTGGGGCTGAACGGTGATGGTGCCGGTATAGGCGGTGGCGGGGTGGCCAAAAATCAAACACAGTAATGACAGGGCGATCGCCGCCATGATGATGTATTGGGCCCGAATGGCAATCTGGGCGGACTTTAACGCCAGTAACGTCACGGCGATCGTGGTAATGCCCCCCACCAGGGTTAAATTCCAGCCCGGCATCACCCGCACCACACTTTCCGCAAAGCCCAACGTGTATAACGCCACGGAAAACGCCTGGGCAAAATAGAGGGGAACCCCCACTGCCCCACCGGTTTCAATCCCCAGGGAGCGGCTAATCATGTAGTAGGCTCCCCCGGCTTTAACGACTTGATCTGTGGCGATCGCCGCGACGGATAGCCCCGTCAAAAAGGTAATAGCGGTGGACAGGGTGACAATTAACAGGGTTTGCCATAACCCCACCTGCCCCAATACCCACCCAAAGCGCAAATACATGATCACGCCGAGGATGGTCAAGATAGAGGGGGTAAAAACGCCGCCAAACGTCCCTAATCCGGCTTTTGACCCACCGGATTGATGATCGACTTTGTTAGGAACGGAGGAGGAAGTATTTTGGGGCATTCATTACCGTAAACAAGCATTAAAACCGTATTAACACTAGTTTTGGGTTTGGTCGTAGGCGGGGAACAGATCCCGGGGGAAGTCCTCGGCGGCTAAGCAGGTGGTCATGGCTTTAGCCGGGGTGAAATTGTTGACGTCCCGACTCAGGGCAGTGACGCATTCCGAGTGACGACCGGGGAGTAAACTTTGGCGACAGGTTTGGAGGGCAGCAAGGGTCAAATCATCGGTTTGGGCCGAGTCACTGGCGGGACGATAGCCTTTTAACGTGTTGTTATTAATATCCACCACACAATGGCTCAGGTCCACCGGTCGCCGCACTTGAAAACAGGCTTGGAGGGCGACGTTACCGGTAATGTCGGTATTACCACTGATCCGACTGACGCATTCGGACATTTCCTTGGGAATGATGGCCTCTGAGCAGCCCGCAGCGGCGGCATCGTCACTGACACCGTTACGTTTCATTTCTGTGACACACACATCAAATTGATTCCAATTACCGGCTCTAGCGGCGATCGGGGCAAATACTAAGCCATTAACCATGAGTAAGCCCAAGGAAACAGGCGTTAGACGATGGTGAAGAAGCCGTTGGAAAAATGCAAGGGAAAACATGCTGGTTAATGTGAATACAGTATTTTAGCCATCATAAAACCTTCTGGATTGTAATCAGAGTTTTGAAGAAGATCAAGCGGTAGTCCAGAACCAACGGAGATTTGCCGTTGTCCACTGCCTTCCTAGGGGCCGACTTTGGCAGGGCAGTTGGGCGCAGGCTCAACTTTTCGGGCGGGGAGTATGTCAAAATGCTTGGTAATCTCTTTGAGAATGCTTTGCTTTCCCCTTTTTGTCCCCCATCCCCAAAGATTAATGCTGACTGATCACCGCTTGGGAGAGGCGACTATGTCCTCCTCAATTCATCCGACGGCTATTATTCATCCCCAAGCGAAATTGCACCCGACGGTTCAGGTTGGCCCGTTCTGCGTGATTGGCGATCGCGTCACCATTGGGGCAGAAACGGTAATTGGCGCCCAGGTGGTTATTGAAGGCCCCACCGAGATTGGTATAGGAAATCGTATTTTTCCCGGCGCGATTATTGGCAGTGAACCCCAGGATTTGAAGTATAAAGGGGGAGAAAGTTGGGTAAAAATTGGTGATTACAACCAAATTCGGGAATATGTCACCATTAATCGCGCGACGGAAGATCAGGCGGTCACTCAAATTGGCGATCGCAACCTATTAATGGCTTACGCCCATGTAGCCCATAATTGCGTGATTGAAAACGAGGTGATTATTGCCAATTCCGTGGCCTTAGCGGGACATATTTACATTGAATCCCAGGCCCGAATTAGTGGGGTGTTGGGGGTGCATCAATTTGTTCACATCGGGCGGCTGGCGATGGTGGGGGGCATGAGTCGCATTGAGCGGGATGTACCGCCATTTACCATTGTGGAAGGAAATCCTTCCCGGGTCAGAACCTTGAATTTGATTGGGTTACAGCGCTCGGGGATGTCAGCGGAAGATTTAAGTGCGTTGAAGCAAGCCTTTCGTCTCATTTATCGTTCCGATACCCCCTATCAACAGGCGTTGGAAGAATTAGGGCGATCGGCGGAGCATCCCTATGTCCAGCATTTTCAACAGTTTTTATCCCGATCCAGTAACGAACCGGGGCGACGGGGCCCCATTCCGGGGAAAAAGTAAATTATCCAGATTCAAAGGTTATGACGGATGGTCGCTTGCTGGTTAACCTGTCGTTTTTATTGGCCCAGCCCACAGGGTTAAGTGTTTATGCCGCCAATGTGTTTCCCCACTTACGTCCCCTAACCCCCACGTTATTAACCGCCCAAGGCATCCCTGAATTCCTGTGCCACCCCATCCCCGCTAACCTAACCCCGGCCCAGGGAAGTCGCGGTCATTTCAATCGCCTGTGGTGGACCCAATTTGCGTTACCCAACCTCTATCGTCAGTTACAGGCCTCCCTATTATTTTCCCCGGTGCCGGAAGCCCCCCTCTGGTCGGGAATTCGTTCCGTGGTGATGGTCCATGACCTGATTCCCCTGCGTTACCCTAACTGGCGATCGCCATTAACCCACTATTGCCGGTTTTACCTGCCGTTGGTATTGCAGCAAGCGGAACATATTGTGTGTAATTCCCAGGCCACCGCCGCTGATGTGATCGATTATTTTTCCATTCCTGCCGAGAAAATTACGCCGATCCCCCTGGGCTATGACCAAGCCCATTTTCAACCCGGGGAGGAACCGCTAACGCCCCCCCAAAAGCCCTATTTTCTTTTTGTGGGTCGCCATGACCCCCATAAAAATGTTGCCCGTTTGGTCCGAGCCTTTGCCCAACTGAAAGACTGTCAGGAACTGGAGTTGATTTTAGCGGGGCCCACCGATCGCCGTTATACGCCCAAATTACTAGCCCTCGCGGAGGAACTTGGGGTGGCCAATGCCGTTAAATGTTTAGACTATGTCAGCTATGACCAACTACGGCAACTCTACCGCCAGGCGATCGCCCTGGTCTTCCCTTCGTTATGGGAAGGGTTTGGCTTTCCGGTGTTGGAGGCCATGGCCTGCGGCACAGCGGTGATTACCTCCCAGCAATCGTCCCTACCGGAGGTGGCGGGGGAGGCGGCCCTGTTAATTGATCCCACGAACCCCCAAGCCATTACCCAGGCAATGGCACAGGTTTGGCAAGACCATACCGTGAGAAACGACCTACAACAACGGGGCTTAGCCCGATCCCGACATTTTTCTTGGCAAAAAACCGGGCAGATGACCTGTGAGGTATTGGCTAAATTCCACTGACATGGAATTCAATTACAGCGTTGCCATCGCCACGTCAGACCGTTGGGGCGGGCCGTATTTCGCGGCATAAAACTCAACAATAGCCGTGATTTGTTGGCGATCGCCCACCGGGATTTCCTCAGGAACACTTAACCGTAGCCCCCCCACCTGGCTATGGCCATAGTCAAATTGGCGATCAGTGGGGGGTAGTAATTCCGTAACCACCCCCGCCACCTGTTGAAGATGGGCGGCAATTTCCCGGTAGACCGCAAGGGGAAGATTGGGATAACAGAGAATTTCGCTACGCAAGGGGATTCACTTCACTGGGACAAAACAGACATTACTGTTCATCATAGCCATTGAGGGGACGCCCTTGAAATCCCTTCAGGGAATGAACGCCCCCCTTTAGCTGCTAATCAAAGGAAATGCCTGCTGGGATGCATTAATTGGCACAGGCCACACACCCGTCACTGGAATCTTTAAAATCATCCTTCTGAACGGTACGAATGTAATAGATCGCCTTACACCCTTCTTGCCAAGCTAACACCAGGGTTTCAAAAATATCCTTGGCATTGAGACTCCGTTCCGGCTCCTCTGGGAAGTAAATCCCGGCATTGAGGTTAAACAATAACTCCATGGAAATTCCCGTATCAATCCATTGCTGCATCGCGGCGACGGCTTTCACCACTTTGGTTTGATCCATGGTTTTATTCTCGGGATAGAACCAGAAACAGTTACTAATAAAGGGCGGCGCGATGGGAACGGTGCCTTTCGCCCATTTATCGTAGAAAAAGCGACTGTACACCGGCAAAATACTGGCCGTACACCCTTGGACTAAAGAAGATGAGGTATTGGGGGCGATCGCCGTGATGTGGGAGTTGCGAATACCGTGGGTTTGAATGTCATCGGCCAACTTTTCCCACCGTTCCGGTTTGGCGGCGTTTTGCTGGAACCACTGCACTGGCTTGGAACCGATGAGCAATCCTTTTTGCCAATCACTGCCGGGGAAGGCGGGGAATGCCCCCCGTTCTTTGGCCAATTCCATGGAGGACTGGGTACACCAATAGCCAATTTCTTCAAATAAACGACTAATATCAGCTAAATTATCGTAATTTAACCGCCGCTTTGCCAGCCAATCCGCTAAGCCCATGCAACCGACGCCGATGGTGCGATAGCGATTGTTATGGTTTTTCGCATCCGCAAAGGGGGGATGGGTCAACTCAATGGTGTTATCCAGCATCCGCACCGCAATTTGACTGACCCCGGAAATATCTTGCAAATCAACGTTGGCGAGGTTCAAGCTGACTAAGTTACAGCAATGGGCCTCTTGGCCGGGGGTGACGTTGGAAAAGGATTCCGTACAGAGGTTAACCCCAGGAATATACCCCACGTGTTTATTGGGATTAGCCTTATTGATGGTGTCCTTAAAGGACAAATAGGGCATCCCGGTTTCCACCTGGGTCCGCATCACCTGTTTGAATAGTTCCCGGGCGTTAATGCGCTTATAGAGGGTGATTTTTTGCCCCAATTCCGACTCAATGAGTTGATAGGCTTGTTCAAATTTTTCTCCCCACAGCTCGGCCAATTCCAGCCCCAGGTTTTCCCGCACTTCGTAGGGGTCTACCAATGTCCAGGCTTCTTTATTGACCACCCGCCGCATAAATTCATCGGGCAGGATCAGTTGGGGGAAAATATCGTAGGCTTTGCGCCGTTGGTCGCCGTTTTCCGCTTGCATTTCCAGAAATTCTGGCACGTCCAAATGCCAAATATCCAGACCCACGGTCACGGCCCCGGCCCGACGCCCCCCTTGGTTAACGGCGATCGCCGTGTCGTTGAGGAGTTTAATCCAAGGAATGACGCCCCCGGAGGCATTGGCTTTTTGCATTACCCAACTGCCGGTGGCACGGATACGGGAGACATTAACCCCGACCCCACCACCATTTTTAGAAATCCGGGCCGTATTGGTGATTTCGCCAAAAATACTTT
>JAYKHU010000119.1:0-8816 GCA_035285105.1 Synechocystis sp. | reverse complement strand
TGGAATGACTGTCCCCAGGGGACGTTATTGATGGTGATACCTTACTTAGTCTATTACAAAGCTGTCTTCAAAAATCAGCGCCCTCAGGGCAATTTTCCGTTATGCCATCCCGGGGGAGTTGTCAGCCAGCGGCAACTCTGCCCAAGGGCGATCGCCCCTCAGCCAGGAAAATGCTCAGTCCCCTACGCCTAACGGGGAATCACTTACAGTACCTGGGCCCTTAGCCAAGCCACCGGCAAATACAAAAGTTTTTTGGGGGTCGGCACAAAGGCTCGACGGTCAAAAACGTTATAGTTATTGGCTTCAATGACATCGAGGATGCCTTTGTACAACATTAGTGCCGTCCAGACTGGCCAGCGAGCATCCCGATTTAAGGCCCGAATGCCTCGTTCTGCGTCTTCAAAATAGCGTCGTGCCCGTCCAATTTCAAACTTCATTAAACGCTGCCAACGCTCATCATTCACGCCATTGAGCAAATCTGCTTCCGTATAGTCAAAGCGGGCTAAGTCTTCTAGGGGCAAATAAATGCGACCCCGTTCCACATCTTCCCCCACATCTCGCAAGATATTGGTCAACTGGTTGGCAACCCCCAGGGCGATCGCCTCTTCTTTAGGAATGTAGATAGCATCGGGCTGCCAAGGGGTTTGACCACTGCCGGTATCCACCCCCAGGACGGCGCTGGACATCAACCCCACCGTCCCCGCAACGCGGTAACAATATTCATCTAACTCAGCAAAGGTTTGATAGCGACACCGGAATAGATCCATGCGCTGCCCCGCAATCATGTCCCGAAAGGGCTGAATTTCCAGGGGGAATTTTTCCAGGGTGTCCACCAAGGCCACGTCAGCATCATCCTGGGGATGACCGGCAAAAATTGCCTCTAGGTGTTTTTCCCACTGGTCTAAGGTTTCTGGGGTCGTCGTTGCTGCTTGGGGACCGTCCACCAACTCATCAGTGCGTCTGCACCATAGATAAATAGCCCAGATAGCTTTGCGCTTGGGCGGGGGCATCAGTAGCGTACCTAGATAGAAGGTTTTAGCGTACTGTGCAGTGACTTGGCGACAAATTTCATAGGCTTCCTCGACAGAAGCACGGGGCTTTGCAGATGGAGACGGTTTAGGCAGTTGTAACATTAAGGACGGACGGGATTCGGAAGTCAGCGACCAGGGTTGGGAGTTGGTAACTGCGCGATGGGAAGAGAGTTGACCGTTAGCCATTTAGCATTGTCGCATTAGCGTTGTCATTTGTCAGGAAGATTGCAGGGCCGTGGGCCTAGGTTAACCGACCGTAGCAGGTTCGGGAGACGGCATCACAGGCTGGGCTTGGAAATCAGCGGCGATCGCCTGGGCGCATTGTTTCCCTGATAGCACCGCCCCTTCCATGCTGCCCAAATATTTTTGCATGGTAAAGTCCCCAGCCAGATAAAAATTCTGTACCGATGTGCGTTGGTCAGGGCGACAGGCTTGCCGTCCGGGGGTCGCCTTATAAACGGAACGGGGAGTTTTCACCACATGGTATTTCAACAGCTTCGCCCCCTCGTCGCCGGTGAAATGTTGGGGAAATAGCTGCTTAATTTCCTCCATCGTCGCGTCCACAATTTCCTGATCCGATTTACTGATCCAGTCCTGGGCCGGGGCTAGCACCAGTTCCAACATGGATTTATCGGGATGACTATATTCCTTGCAGGTGTTGCTCATGTCGGCATACACACTCAACAATGGCGATCGGGAGAAGAGGAGATGATCAATATCGGTTAATTTGCGATCAAACCAGAGGTGGAGGTTAATCACTGGAACCCCCTCTAGTCCTTGGATTTGCTTAAATTCTGGATATTCCCGCCACGGCTCCGGCACCATCGTTTTCAACGGGTCAACCGGCATGGCCGAAACGTACAAATCGGCGGTAATGACTTCATCGGCGGCCCCATCCAAGCCACGGATTAAGTACCCTTTAACGGTGCCGTCTTCATTGAGCAAAATTTCTTTTAACGGTTTATTGAGGTGGACTTCTCCCCCCCGTTCCGTGATGTAGTCCACCAACGGCTGGCAAAGACGTTCCGGCGGCGCACCGTCTAAAAAGGCCATTTTTGACCCCTCTTTTTCCTGGAGGAAGCGATTTAACGCTGTTAATAAAATGGTGGCCGAAATTTCATCGGGGTCGATAAAATTAAGTGCCTTACTCATGGCAATGAATACTTCCTTTTCGATGCGGGGGGGAATGTTTTGCTTCGCCATCCACTCCGACCAGCTATATTGATCCATTTCTTCTACATACTTTTGTCCCAGGGCGATCGCCGGTAACAACCCCAGCCCAAAACGAATTTTTTCTGGCCAGGTCAACATATCGTTATTGCGTAGAATGGCCACCAACCCGTTAAAGGGGGCAGGAATATCGGGGAAATCAAAACGGGAATAGGTTCCCGGCGTTTCCGGTTGGTTAAAGATCATGCTGTGTTCTTTCCACTGCAAGCGGTCTTCAATGTTCAATTCCTTAAAGAGTTGCAACATATTGGGATAAGCCCCAAAGAAAATGTGCAACCCGGTTTCATACCAGTCCCCATCCTCATCCTTCCATGCGGCGATCTTGCCCCCCAATACGTCTCGACGCTCTAGGACAATGGGGGTAAACCCCTCATCGGCTAGGTATTTGGCACAGGCTAGACCGGCTAATCCGGCTCCGGCGATCACGACTCGCATGGGTTACTGTCTCGCTATGGCTGTTAGGGTTTACAAGGTTATGGGTTATTATACGTTACATTTTGTAATATTTTCTTAATGATTCGTCAAGCTGAGCCAGTCAACCCTGTTCGGCCGAATGGAAAACGAATCTGCGCTAAGATCGAGCGCCGACGCTACTTTTGCTATCTACCCATCTTCTGACCCTTTACCCATGACCCAGACCAGTGAGTTTCCTCCCTCCATGCCAGTTGCAGAAAAATATGGCGAACGGAAGATCCGAGAAGCAGAGCTAATCGTCTTTCCCAACCCCCGCCCTGGCCGTCGTTATGACGTACACATCACCCTGCCAGAATTTACCTGTAAATGTCCTTTTTCCGGGTACCCTGACTTTGCCACGATTTATTTAACCTACTGCCCTGACCAAAAAGTCGTTGAACTGAAATCCATCAAGCTTTATATCAACAGTTACCGCGATCGCCTGATTCCCCACGAGGAAGTTACCAATCAAATCTTGGATGATTTTGTGGCGGCGGCCGCGCCCCTATACGCCAAGATCAAAGCCGATTTTAACCCCCGGGGCAATGTGCACACGGTCATTGAGGTGGAATATCAAAAACCCTAGCCAGTGGTGATCGCCCCATCGTCAAATTGATTAAGCCTCCTCCGCCTCAGGATCAATACCCAGCGCCCTCAACTTAGCCGCCAGGCGATCGGCCCGGGATTTTTCCCGTTCTGCTGGGGTCAAAATCCAATGATTATTGGCGTCATACCACCGTAACCAGAGGCGGTCGATGCCTTGATAGGTTCCGCGCCATAACCCTAGCCCCAACTCCGCCTTTTCTAACCAAACTCCTAGACCATTCATGGGTAAAGGCTGATAGCTTTCCCGCATCAAGCCAAAGGCTTGGCACTCATCGGTGTAGCGATTAAAGACGAAATAGTAAGGCACTCTCAGGATTTGCTCGTAGACAGTCCATTTACTCGGTGGTTGGCTCGCTTCCCGTAAACTCTGCCCCAGGTCTTCCTTTTCAGTGCCCGGAGACAATAATTCCACCACCACTAAGGGGGCAACACCTTCTTGCCAAATAACATAACTGAGCCGTAAATCCTCCTGGTTATAGAGACGGGATACCCCCAACACTCCAAACCAATCAGCGCGTTTATACCACTGAGGATGATAGAGATCGTAATAAAGATTGAGGTCACTGGCGGTAAAAAAGTCTTCTGCTTCATAGGTCGGGGGAAGGAAGGTTTGGCGCAGCAGTTCGGGTTGCAAAATATGAAATTCGTCGGGCACCCCAGGCTCCTCTGGTTCTTCGCTAGGTAGGTCATACATGGAGGGTAAGGTTTCCCGGGGAGAAAGGGGAGGAGAGGTCTGGTACATAATCTCACTACCTATCGAATGTTCGGTTATATTATAGGCGATCGCCTATAAGACCTCTAGACGATCACCGCTGGGATGATGATGATGGACTTGCACACCCTTTAAATATAAACATGTGATTAAGCACTCTTTTTTTCGTGACATTAGAATAATGTAAAATACATCAAATCCTTGAATTAGTCATGGTTGGCGATCGCCTAGCAAACCCCCAAAAAACTCGACACATTCCCCTGAGGTTTATTTTAATTGTCCCCTTTGTCCTGCAAATTGTGGGTGCAGTTGGGTTGGTTGGTTATTTGTCCTATCGTAGTGGACAAAAAGCAGTAGAGGAAATGGCGAAGGCCTCAATGACGGAAATTGGCGATCGCATTGACCAAAATTTAACCAATTACCTTCAGGAACCCAAGCAAGTAGTCAGAAATAATGCTGCCGCTATCCAACTAGGGCTTTTGCCTTGGCAAGACTTAAAGAGGATGGAAAAATATTTTTGGCAACAAATAGCTATTTTTAATAGCTTGGATTCCATCGCGATTACCAATGAAAAAAAGGAACTTTTAATTGCCCAAATAGATGATGAAAATTCTTCCGTTCTTCGTATTTTAGATCAATCAACAAATTATCAGCTTTACAATTATCAGCTTAATGAGCAAAGGGAAATCGTCAAATTGATTAGCATTAGTCCCGCCTATGATCCCCATAACGACCCCCCCAATGACCCTTGGTATCAAAAAACGAAAGACGAAAATCGTTTAATTTGGAGACTTGTGGTTTCACGAATTAGAGCAGAGCAAGCCAGTCTGCTTGCCATTGCTTTTAGCCCTTTTTACGATCAGAGTAATACTTTTCAAGGGGTTCTAGCATCTTCCGCTTCTCTTGTTAAACTGGGGAATTTTTTAGATAGCCTGAAAATCGGCAAAACTGGTCAGGCGTTCATTATTGATCGGGAAGGGTTAGTGATTGCGACTTCTACAGGGGAAACTCCTTTTATTTCAGATTTACTAGTCCCTGAAAGCAAAGAAAATGATGCTCAGAATGATGATCCCTCTAAACGGCGTCTAAATATTTTAAATAGTAGCAATTTTGTTACCCAAAGAACCGCGGAGTATCTAAAAAAAGAATTTGATTCTTTTGCAGAAATAAAAAACCAACAGCAACTGACTGCCCTGATTGATGGACGGAAATATTTTGTGCAAATCTCCCCCTTCAATTCTAAGGAATATTTTAACTGGTTGACAGTAATCGCTATTCCTGAAGATGATTTCATGGGGGTAATCAAGGCCAATAACAAAATTACGTTTTTACTGTGTCTATTGACTTTAGCCCTGGCGATAGGCTTAGGGATTATAACATCAGATAGAATTGTCATACCGATCAAACGTTTAAGTCACGCCAGTCGGGCGATCGCCGATGGGGAATTAAACCAAATTGTGGAAATAAAAGGCGTTGCTGAGATTGAAACGTTAGCTGATTCGTTTAATCAAATGGCAAGCCAGTTACAGAAATCGTTTGAAACGCTGGAAAAGCGAGTAGAAGAACGCACAGCAGAATTAGTCATCGCCAAAGAAAAATCTGAAGTTGCTAATCAAGCTAAAAGTTTATTTATTGCCAATATGAGTCATGAATTACGGAGTCCGTTAAATGCAGTCATCGGCTTTTCTCAATTAATGCTACGCACCAAAGATTTGCCTTTAGCACAATACGAAAATGCGGGTATTATTCAAAGAAGTGGCGAGTATTTATTGAACTTGATTAATAATGTTCTTGATTTTTCTAAAATTGAAGTAGGAAAGATGACGTTAAATCAAAGGGATTTTGATCTGTATCAATTACTAGATGATTTAGAGGATATGCTTCATCTAAGAGCATTTAATGCTGGCTTGGAATTAATCTTTGATCGCGGGGATAATCTACCTCGCTATATTAATACAGATAATGTTAAACTACGTCAAGTTTTAATTAATCTATTGGGTAATGCCATTAAATTTACTCAGAAAGGTGAAGTTGTTTTAATCGTTAGGTCTAATATCCCTCCTTGTCCAGGAGATATTTACTCGTTACAATTCACCGTCAAAGATACAGGAATGGGAATTGCGCCAGAAGAATTAAGCAAGTTATTTGAGGCTTTTTCGCAAACGAAAAGTGGCAAAGAAAGTCAAGAGGGAACGGGCTTAGGGTTAGTGATTAGTCGGCAATTTGTGCAGTTAATGGGGGGAGACATTATGGTAGAGAGTGAACTCAACAAAGGCACAACCTTTAATTTTTCGATTCAGGCTAAGTTGGGCAAAGAAACTCAGGAAAGCCACAAACCAACACAACGGGTTTTAGCCCTTGCCCCTGGTCAATCTACCTATAAAATTTTGGTGGTAGATGATAAATTGACTAATTGTCAATTATTAATGAAAATGCTGGCTCCTTTAGGATTTGACATCAAAGACGCCGGTAATGGTAAAGAGGCGATCGCCATTTGGGAGGAGTGGGAGCCCCATTTAATTTTTATGGATATGAGAATGCCGATTATGGACGGCTATGAAGCGACAAAATATATAAAATCCTCCCCCCGAGGCAATGCAACGGTGATAATTGCACTGACAGCAAGTGTTTTAGAAGAAGAAAAAGCGATTGTTTTGTCCGCAGGTTGCGATGATTTTTTGCGTAAACCATATAAAGAGCAGACCATTTTTGAAACCCTGACAAAATATTTAGGTGTACAATATACTTATGAAAAATTAGGAGATGATAATTTGGTTAAAAACAACAGTAAACTTGAGCTTTTACCGACAGATATAGCAACCTTAAGATCAATGCCTGATGAATGGCGTTCTCAGTTATCTGAAGCGGCAACTGAGGGAGATAGTAATCGTGTAATAAGCCTTATTCAAGGGATTCCGAACAAGGACTCCACCGCTCTCAAAATTCTCGAAAAATTTGCCCGCCGATTTGAGTTTGATGAAATAGTAGAATTGTTGAATGAGATAATAGGGGAATCTTTGTAATGTATACGTTCACAGGTAAATTAAGCGGGATACATTCCCCCAATCCTTACTCAGTAAAACCGTCAATGTTGTGGCCATCATTAATCAACCCATGCTAGACTCGACAGGATCAACGAAAGGTAATATTTTATTGATTGATGATTTACCCGAAAATCTCAAATTATTAACTGATTTACTTTCTCAACTTGGCTATGTAGTCCGTAGTGCGGTTAGTGGGGTGAGAGCAATTAAAAGCGCGAAATCGAAATGTCCAGACATCGTTCTCCTAGACATTAACATGCCAGAAATGAATGGCTATCAAGTTTGTGAAGCCTTCAAGAATGATGTCGATCTTTGTCATATTCCCATTATATTTATCAGTGCTTTAGACGAAAAAATTGATATATTAAAAGCGTTTCAAGTGGGGGGAGTTGATTATGTAACAAAGCCTTTTCAGATCGAAGAAGTGGCTGCCCGGATAGAGGCTCATCTTACTATTCAAAGACAACAAAAAGCACTACAAAGTGAGATTATTAAACGTCAAGAAGTTGAAGAAGTATTGTATCAATCTAGAGCGTTACTCAGCAGTGTTTTAAATACGGCTTTGGATGGGATTGCCGCGATGCAGGCTGTTCGGGATCCAATCACTGGCACGATTGAAGACTTTCGTTGTTTAGTAATTAATCCGATTATATCCAAGGTTTTAAAGCGTAGTCGAGAAGAGTTGATTGGCAAACTAACCTTAAAAAGATTGCTCAAAAATCTTGACTCAAATTTATTTGCTCAGTTTGTCAAGGTTGTTGAAACGGGTGAGCCGTTGGACGAAGACTTCTACTATCCTGCGGGTGAGTCTTTTTGGTATCACTACATTGCCGTGAAGCTAGGGGATGGTTTTGCGGTGACTGTGCGGGATGTGACTGCCAGAAAAAAGATGGAAATTGAGTTACAGGAAGCCAATCAAAAATTGCAGCAATTAGCAAATTTAGATGGATTGACTCGCATTGCTAATCGTCGTCGTTTTGATGAACATTTAGCCTTTGAATGGCAACGGCACTACCGGGAAAAACAGTCACTATCGTTGATTTTTATCGACATTGATTACTTCAAATCCTATAACGATTACTATGGGCATCAGCAAGGTGATAAGGCATTAATTCAGGTGGCTCAGACCTTGACCAAGACTGCCCAACGGGCAACGGATTTTACGGCGCGGTATGGGGGAGAAGAGTTTGTTGTTATCCTACCCACTACCACTCGAGAGGACGCTTTGAGGGTAGCAGAATCGATCAGACTGGCGATCGCCGCTTTAGCCATTCCCCATATTAGGTCAGAAATTAGCGACAATATTACCGCCAGTTTGGGGGGCGCCAGTTTAATTCCTAGCGCCGCCAATCGTTTAGAAGATTTAATTTACCAAGCTGATCAAGCCCTTTATCAAGCAAAAACCCAGGGCCGTAATCGGTGCGCTTTCGAGACTTAAAAATATCGGGGTATTGGCAGAATGACACAACCTTAAACGGCCAAAAATTTCTGAATGACCTCTTGGCTGAGGGTCCGGGTTTCCCCAGAGGCGACAATGCCGCCTTTTTGCATGGCGTAATAGCGATCAGCTTGGCGGACAAAGTGTAAATGTTGCTCTACCAATAAAACTGAAATACCGGTTGCTGCAATAATGCGTTTTACGGCCGCTTCAATTTCCAAAATAATGGAGGGTTGAATCCCCTCTGTGGGTTCATCCAATAGTAATAATTTGGGTTGCCCCATCAAAGCCCTGGCGATCGC
>JAYKHU010000118.1:0-9339 GCA_035285105.1 Synechocystis sp. | reverse complement strand
AGAATGTCCATGCCACGCTCGAGGGCGCGACGGGCTTCGTCATTGTAGATAATCGATTTAGCCATAAAAGTAAAACCTCGTGAGCAAATTAATGCGATAAATGATTGAGTAAGAAAAATCCTGCAAGGGTTAACTCAGGTCAGGATTATGGTTGCTAGAAAAATTAGGCAACGGAGGCCAAAATATCTTTTTCGGTTAACAGCACATAGTCATCGCCACCGAGTTTGATGTCTGTGCCAGCATATTTGGAATAGAGCACTTTATCGCCGACTTTAACTTCCACGGGGGAGTAGCTGCCGTCATCATTGCGTTTGCCGGGGCCCACTTGAACCACTTCGCCAATTTGGGGCTTTTCTTTAGCGGTGTCGGGCAATAAGATACCGCCAGCAGTTTTCTCTTCAGAAGGACTCACTTTGACAAAAACCCGATCGCCAAGGGGTTTTACGGTGGAAACGTTAATGGTAATAGCTGCCATGGATTATCCTCCAGATGATGGGATATGACTTAGATTTTTGTAGGGATTGAGGGAGTTAGCACTCTCACCTCACGAGTGCTAATTTAGCGAATTGCCCAATCCCCTGGCAACACGGCGCTAAGTGTGGTTTCCCGTACTGGGCTTGGGGAAAAGGCACTGACATTGTCGCCAAGGATCAAGTGTTCAGGGGAATTGTCAGGGTTTACCGCCCCTTGCTACACTCCTTTGTGGTCTGCGTTATGGGCAGGAGAATTGCGTTGGAACTGAGTTTTCAAGAAAGAATCGAGTCAGTAAAGGCGGGATCATTAGCGGCGATCGCCTTTGGGGGAATTTACAGCGTGGCGTTGGTGGGGAATGGGTATTTTGGCTTAACCCAAGGGTTTCAGCTAGGTTTGCTCTCCCTGGGGTTAAATCTGGGCAGTAGTTTATTGAGTGGTTTCTTGTTTGGGGTGACCTATCGTTACATTATTCGCCAGGATGATAATTCCCATCTACGGGACGGGGCCGTGTTAGCCTTCGCCTTGGTGCGGAGTGGTGGGCTGATTGAATTACAACCGGACCAGACAGAAATGGCCGGGGCGATCGCCCTCTTGATGCTAGAAAGTTTGGTGGGTTTTGCGGCGGCGCGATCGAGTTTAGATTTGGCCATGGCGCGGCACTGGTTGAAACCCTTTGGCAATTAAGCAATGGCTTCCCAAATTTCTTGGAAGGAAAATTTCTGCAAATCTGCGTTACTTTTGGCGTGTTCAAAGGTTATGCTTACGAGATTGCCCTGACTATCCACGGCAATGTAAACATTTTTACTAATTTCTCTGGTTTCCACAATTCCGTTGTGATTAAACTCAATGTAAGCAGTATCGCTATCAACTTCAAAGAGGGGAAATAATCTGGCTCAGTTCCCCCAGGGTCTGCTCTAAGTCATCGTTGACGACTTGGTAATCAAATTCGGGTGCAGCCGCCAATTCGACCTTGGCTTGGGCTAGGCGTTTGGCGATCGCCGTTTCATCATCTGTCCCCCGACCCCGTAATCGAGTTTCTAAAATTTCCACCGAGGGCGGCAAAATAAAAATGCGGCGGGCGTCAGGAAAGGTTTGTTGGATATGTCTAGCCCCGACCACCTCAATTTCCAACAACACCGTTTTCCCTTGGGTGATTTGATTTTCCACCGGCTCCCTGGGCGTGCCGTAATAATTCCCGGCGTATTCAGCCCATTCCAATAGTTTGCCCTCGGCAATCCAAGTTTGGAACTGGTCTTTGCCCAAAAAATAATAGGATTGCCCATCGATTTCCCCTTCCCTCGGCGATCGAGTGGTGGCCGAAATGGACACAAACCAATCAGGGTGCAGGGTTAGCAAACGTTTAACTAACGTGCCTTTCCCGACACCGCTGGGGCCTGTGAGCACAATCAATTGGCCGTGAACAGTTGAAGAGGAAACCATATTGCCACAGATGATGATTGGAGAAACCGGTGTAGTTCCAATCAAACCAAGAACGTTTCCTGAAAGCAAGCAGGTCAGCTTGAAACAGTCAGGGAAAGCACTTATTTTTTAGTGTTGTCTTTATAATCCTTGCCAACCACAAAGCGGTTAGCGACTGTTTCCGGTTGAATGGCCGATAAAATTACTTGGCTGGAGTCCATGATGATGACAGCTCTTGTCCGTCTGCCATAGGTGGCATCAATCAGTTGTCCCCGTTCCCTGGCATCACTGATGATGCGTTTGATGGGGGCTGATTCAGGGCTGACGATGGCAATCACGCGATTGCCCGAAACGATGTTACCAAAGCCAATATTGATTAGCTGAATGTCCATAAAGTAGTTTGGTCCGGTGTTGATGATGGATGAAGTAGGGGGGGCGATTAAATTCAAGCGCTAGTATCGTCAAGGAATCCCAGGGAAAAGATGACATAAGCCAACACGATAGTTAAGCCCAGCTAGAATTCACTGATTTTAATCTTTAAACTCCCCTATTTAACTTTTATGCGAAAAGTGCAATTTCGCGTCTACCCAAAGATAGATTAATGGCTCATAAGCCATAAAAAATGTCGGTTTTTCTAAAAATATATGATATTTTCGACGTTTTACTTCCTTCATTCATAAACAAACTTAAAATACGTTTGCAAGATAGTTACCGTAGATTGCCCTAAATCCCGGCACAATCCCCCTCGACCCGATCGCCTTTTGGGGTCAGAATGGGTAAGGAGAGTGTTTTGTGTGGATGACGGGGGCCAAATGGGTCGCTCTCTGCCGTTAATTTTTACTGCTATGGATGCAAAGACTGAACTGCTAGAGGCGATCGCCGGTAAAAACCGTGGCTTATTGGTGTCCGATCAAGACCGGGTGACGATATTGTCCGCCGTTGAGAAATTAGAAGATCATAATCCCCACGGCCGCCCTTTGGCTGAAAAGAATTTATTAGATGGTAATTGGCGATTACTCTACACCAGCAGTCGCAGCATTTTAGGCTTAGACCGATTTCCCTTAATTCAACTGGGGCAGATCTATCAGTACCTAGATGTGGCCCAAGGACGGGTGGTTAATTTAGCTGAAATCGAAGGGATTCCATTTTTAGACGGTTTGGTGGCTGTGGTGGCTTCATTTAAGACGGTTTCCGATAAGCGCATTGAAGTCTCCTTTGAGCGTTCCATTGCCGGATTGCAGCGCTTGTTAAATTACCAGTCCCCGTTGCAGTTTGTACAACAGGTGGCGATCGGTAAACGGTTTTTGCCGGTGGATTTTCCCCTCCCCAGTCGCGGTGACGGTGCGGCCTGGTTGGAAACCACCTATTTGGATGAGGATTTACGCATTAGCCGGGGTAACGAGGGTAATGTATTCGTGTTGAGCAAAGCGTGATCGTTCCCTTGGGAAACAATTTTGGGCAAGGGGAATCTGCTATCTTAACGATGAAGAAACGTTAAGTGCCCAGTATTGTCTGCTGCTATGCAAACCCCAATCCCTGTTAAACCCACTGCCCCTACTCAAACGATCAACACCGAGGCCTTATCCCAGGCGATCGCCGCTAGTCGGGACTTTTTATTGGGGGAACAGTACCCCGAGGGATATTGGGTGTCGGAATTGGAATCTAACGTCACCATAACGGCGGAAATCCTCATTCTCTACAAAATTTGGGGCATTGCCGATCAGTTTCCGTTAGCAAAAATGCAAACCTATCTGTGGCAACAGCAACGGGAGCACGGTGGTTGGGAACTGTATTACGGCGATGGGGGGGAACTGAGCACCAGCATTGAAGCCTATACCGCGCTGCGAATTTTAGGGGTTCCAGCCGATGACCCCAGACTGGTCAAAGCCAAAGCCTTTATCCTCGGCAAGGGAGGGATCAGCAAATCCCGGATTTTCACCAAAATACACTTGGCCTTAATCGGTTGCTATGACTGGCGTGGCGCACCGTCCATTCCCCCTTGGATTATGCTGTTGCCAGACTGGTTTCCTTTCACCATTTATGAAATGTCCAGTTGGGCCCGGTCTAGTACGGTGCCTTTGATCATTGTCTGTGACCAAAAGCCGGTGTATGACATTGCCGATGGCCTGCGGGTGGATGAATTGTACGCAGAAGGGGTAGATAACGTTGAATATGAATTGCCGAAAAGTGGCACCCTCTGGGACGCCTTTGTGGGGTTAGACCACGTTTTTAAGTTTCAAGAAAGTAATCATCTGGTTCCCTTCCGACAAAAAGGGTTAGACGCCGCTGAAAAATGGGTGTTAGAACGGCAAGAAGTGAGCGGCGATTGGGGGGGCATTATTCCCGCCATGCTCAATTCCCTTTTGGCCTTAAGATCCTTGGGCTACGATCGCCATGATCCCTATGTGCAACGGGGCTTAACGGCGATCGCCAATTTTGGCATTGAAACCGAGGAAACCTATTGTGTGCAAGCCTGTGTGTCCCCCATTTGGGATACGGCCTGGATGGTGCGGGCCCTGGCGGAAGCGGGGTTAGCTAAAGATCATCCCGCGTTGGTGAAAGCGGGGCAATGGTTACTGGATAAACAAATTCTGACCTACGGCGATTGGCTGGTGAAAAATCCCCAGGGTAAACCGGGGGCCTGGGCGTTTGAGTTTGACAATAACTTCTATCCCGACATTGATGATTCCTCTGTGGTGATGATGGCCCTCAAGGGCATTACCCTGCCGGATGAAGACCGTAAATGGGCCGCCATTAATCGCTCGTTAAACTGGATCGCCACCATGCAATGCAAAACCGGGGGCTGGGCCGCCTTTGACATTGATAATGATCAGGATTGGCTTAATCAATTACCCTACGGCGATTTGAAGGCCATGATTGACCCCAGCACCGCCGATATTACGGCCCGGGTGATTGAAATGTTGGGGGTCTGTGGCTTAACCATGGAGCAATCACGGGTGGAACGGGGCTTGACTTATTTAATTCAAGAACAAGAAGCCGACGGCAGTTGGTTTGGGCGTTGGGGGGTGAATTATTTGTATGGCACCAGTGGCGCGTTATCCGCTTTAGCGGTGTACGATCCCCAACAGTTTAAACCTCAAATTCAAGCGGCGATCGCCTGGGTGGTGCGTTGCCAAAACCTTGATGGGGGTTGGGGGGAAACCTGTGAAAGTTACAAAGATACGAGTCTAAAAGGCAAAGGGATTAGTACGCCGTCTCAAACGGCCTGGGCCTTAATTGGTCTAATTGATGCGGTTCAAGCGTTATCTGAGTTGGAGAAAAATCAAGACCTCGAAACGGCGATCGCCAAGGGGGTGAATTATTTGATTACCCAACAGACCCCCGATGGCAGTTGGGACGAAGCTGAATTTACCGGCACCGGCTTTCCCTGTCATTTTTATATTCGTTACCACTACTATCGCCAATATTTCCCCCTGATTGCCCTTGCACGGTATCAGTCTCTCTATCCCCCCCACTCAGTAAGAGATGCGGCATAGATAGCCTGCCCGAAACCTTGGCAGTGACGCTGGCTGAAAAGGATTGAGCCTTAGTAGAGGTCTGACACAAAAAGTTCATCCCCCTGTCACACCGTTGACAACTCCCCCCCCTAGAGTAATAACTGTCAGCCCAAGCCGTTTTCCGAATTGCTCCTCACCGGGCTGACTTTTTTTCTCACTGGTAAATGTTATGAAAGATTTTTCCCTCCACTCCCCCAAAGACACCCCTTCCAAATTTTCCCTCGCCTATCTCGGGCTTGTCCTGGTCGGGATGGGGATTGGTGCTGGGGGAACTTTTGTGTTAACGAATCCCCAATTACTCAACCGATTAGCGGAAAACCCTGCCGTTGCGCCCCTGATCAGTGCAGAGCCAAACTCGGTGCAGGAAGAAACCCGTCAAAGTTTTTTAATGCCTAGGGAACCCAGTAATTTTGTGGTGGATGTGGTTCAAGAAACGGGGCCCGCCGTGGTCAGAATTAATGCTGAGAAAACAGTCAAAACCCAAGTCCCCCCCGTTTTGAATGATCCCTTTTTCCAACGATTTTTTGGTTCCCAGATTCCCCAAGAACCCAATGAGCGGGTTGAACGGGGCACGGGATCAGGGTTTATCGTTAGTGATAATGGTCAAATTTTCACCAACGCCCATGTGGTAGCGGGGGCTGATCAGGTCTCTGTCACCCTCAAAGATGGTCGTACCTTTGCCGGTAAGGTAATGGGGGCTGACCCTTTAACCGATGTGGCTGTGGTCAAGATTGAAGCGGATAATTTACCCGTGGTTCAACTTGGGAATTCCGATCAGTTACAGGTCGGGGAATGGGCGATCGCCATTGGTAATCCGTTGGGGTTAGATAATACCGTTACCACCGGAATTTTGAGTGCCACCGGACGTCGCAGTGCGGAAATTGGCGTCCCCGACAAACGAGTCGATTTTATTCAAACCGATGCGGCCATTAACCCTGGTAACTCCGGTGGCCCGTTACTAAACGCTAACGGTCAAGTCATCGGCATGAATACTGCCATTATCCAAAACGCCCAGGGAATCGGGTTTGCCATTCCCATTAATCAGGCCCAGGCGATCGCCCAACAGCTAGTCGCCACTGGCACCGTTGAGCATCCTTTCCTGGGTATCCAAATGGTGACCATCACGCCGGAACTAAAAGAACAAATTCGGCAACAAACCAATACAGAAATCCCGGCCGATAAAGGGGTGGCGATCATGAAAGTGGTGCCCAATTCCCCCGCCGCCCAGGGTGACTTGCAAACAGGAGACGTGATCCAGAGCCTGCAAGGGCAACCCATTGAGTCCGCGGACCAAGTTCAGGATCTTGTCAGTAAGACCCCGGTGGGGGATGAATTAACCGTTGGTGTGTTACGCAATGGCCAACCGCAAACCTTAACAGTGAAGGTCGGTGTTCTCCCCAACCGCTAAACCGTGCTATAGGGGGAGTAACTCTCCCCCTATTGGGGATCCAGTTTTAACACCGCCATAAACGCTTCCTGGGGCACATCCACCGTCCCGATCGCCTTCATGCGCTTTTTCCCCTTGGCTTGTTTTTGTAGCAGCTTTTTCTTCCGGGAAATATCACCGCCATAACACTTGGCTAATACATCTTTTCGGAGGGCGGCAATATGTTCACTGGCAATAATTTTGCTACCGATCGCTGCTTGGATGGGGACTTTAAATTGATGGCGGGGGATCAATTCCTTGAGTTTACTTACCATGGCCCGACCGACGTAATAGGCCTTGTCCCGATGGACAATCATGGCCAGGGCATCTACCCCATCCCCATTGACCATAATATCGAGTTTAACGAGGGCATTTTCCCGATAGCCGATGAGTTGATATTCCATACTGGCATAGCCTTTGGTCCGGGATTTGAGTTGATCAAAAAAGTCCGTTACCACCTCCGCTAGGGGCAACTCATAAATTAACGCCGTGCGGGTTTGGGTAAAAAATTTCATATCCTTAAACACTCCCCGCCGACTTTGACACAATTCCATCAACGTTCCCACATAGGTTTCGGGGGTAATCATTTCCACCTTAATGTAGGGTTCTTCGATTTTGAGACGTTGTTGAATCGGGGGTAACAGGCTGGGGTTATCCACTTCAATCACTTCCTCATCGGTGGTGGTCACCCGATAAATAACGGAGGGGGCGGTGGTAATCAAATCTAAGTTGTATTCCCGTTCCAACCGTTCTTGGACAATCTCCATGTGCAGCAATCCCAAAAAGCCACAGCGGAAGCCAAAGCCCATGGCACTAGAGGTTTCCGGCTCATAGGACAGGGCCGCATCGTTGAGCTTTAATTTTTCCAACGCATCTCGCAAATCAGGATATTGATCGGCATCAATGGGAAATAGCCCACAAAATACCATGGGATTGGCTTCGGTATAACCAGGCAACGCTGCTTTAGCGGGTTCGTTCGCCAGGGTAATGGTGTCCCCCACCCGTGCATCGGCCACCGCTTTAATGGCCGCCGCAAAATAGCCCACTTCCCCGGCGTGGAGTTCATCGACTTCAATCTGGGTAGGGGATAACACCCCCAATTCGTCAATGACGTATTCTTTCCCCGACGCCATCAGCCGCACTTTATCCCCTCGTTTCACCTTGCCGTCCATGACTCGGAAATAAACCACCACCCCCCGGTAGGCATCGTAATAACTATCAAAAATCAACGCCCGCAGCGGTTGAGCTACCGTATCTTCTGGGGGGGGAACCTGTTTCACGATCGCCTCGAGGATGTCATCCACCCCAATGCCCGCTTTGGCGGAGGCTTTAATAATGTCCGTACAGTCCAGCCCCACCACTTCTTCAATTTCTTCCGCCACCCGATCCGGTTCGGCACTGGGCAAATCAATCTTATTTAGAACGGGAATAATTTCCAGGTTATTTTCCAACGCCAAGTAAACGTTAGCTAAGGTCTGGGCTTCAACCCCTTGGGAGGCATCCACCACCAACAACGCCCCTTCACAGGCAGCCAAGGAACGGGACACTTCATAGGAGAAATCCACATGCCCCGGGGTGTCGATCAAATTCAACACATATTCCTGGCCATCCTTCGCTTTATAATTCATCCGCGCCGCTTGGAGCTTGATGGTAATGCCCCGTTCCCGTTCCAAATCCATATTGTCGAGGAACTGTTCCTTCATCTGCCGTTGTTGCACCGTTTCCGTGACCTGCAAAAGGCGATCGGCCAAGGTTGATTTACCGTGGTCGATGTGGGCAATGATTGAAAAATTACGGATGCGAGAGACGGGAACGTCAGTCATAGAGGCAACAAGGGCAAAATAAAAATTTGTTAAATCGTCTTCATATTCTAATCCCTATCCCCTCAAAATAATTAGTCATCGGGTTGGGGAAACGCAGAGAGATGGTTAAAGCGGTACATTAGAGGGAAAGGCGAGGAACAAGAGGAATGACCACGCTACAGGTGCAGACTTCAGCTCAATCCTTACTAATTGAGTTTCCCGGGGCACAAACTCTGACCCCAGGCGAATTTTACCAGTTTTGCTTAGCTAATCGGGAGCTACACATTGAACGCACAGCAACAGGAGAAATTATTGTGACTCCCCCAGCCTTTGCGGATACGGGCAACCGAAACTTTAACATTGCTGTTCAGTTGGGACTATGGGCAGACCAGAACGGACAAGGATTGGGATTTGATTCGAGTACGGGCTTTACGCTTCCCAATGGGGCTGTCCGATCGCCCGATGCGGCCTGGGTGAGTTTAAAACGTTGGCAAGCATTAACGGAGGCTCAGAAAGCGTCTTTTGCCCCGATTTGTCCTGATTTTGTGATTGAATTGCGCTCGGCGAGTGACAGTCTGTCGAATCTTCAAAATAAAATGAGCGAGTATCTGGCCAATGGGACTGGTTTAGGCTGGTTAATTGATCGCCAAAATCGTCAAGTTTGGGTGTATCGTCAGGGTCAAGACCCCGTGGTGTTATC
>JAYKHU010000117.1:0-3781 GCA_035285105.1 Synechocystis sp. | reverse complement strand
CGATTTGAATGGTTTCAGGATCAAATTGACCGACTTGGTCATTTAACTGCTTAAGAATCCCCTCGCGCTCCTCCACATCCAATGTTTGGCTGCGAACCGACAGGGTATAGTCTTCCACCACTTGCACCGTGCTATTCCCCAGCCCCGCCGAGGACAAAATTTCCCGCACCTGGGCCACATCCACTGGGGCCGAACAATTATTGGCCGCCGCGCAACTCAGTTGTAACTGCAAGCGTGTCCCTCCCACAAAGTCTAAGCCTGGTCTGAAGGGGGCTTGAAACTGAGTCCAGGACACAATCATTGCCACAATACTCACCAGCATCAGCGTGGCAGACAGTATCCAGGTTGGTTTTTCCCATTTGAACAAATCTAATTTCATGCGTCTTAACTCAGCGGTTTGATAAATGGTCAGGAGAGGTGGTTTAAAAGAATTATTTCGCAGGCAGGGTTAAATTAGGGCAGAATAAACCCGGATTTTGGCGTACCTTAGGTAATCCCAACACAATCATCAGTAATAGGGTACGGCTACAGGTCAAGGCGGTAAACAAACTCACCAGCACCCCGATCGCCAAGGTGAGGGCAAACCCTTTGACTAAACCGGAACCAAACCAAAACAGGGCAGTACAGGCGATCAGCGTGGTGACATTACTGTCCAAAATACTGGAGAAAGCCCGGAAGAAGCCCGATTCCACCGACCGATAGAGGCTATTCCCCCCCCGTAACTCCTCCCGCGTCCGTTCAAAAATCAACACATTGGCGTCCACCGCCATGCCGATACTGAGAATGAAGCCCGCAATCCCCGGCAGGGTTAACGTGACCCCCACCAATGCAAAGGCCGCTAGGGTTAGCAAGGTGTAAATGACTAGGGACACATCCGCAACAATCCCCGGCAAACGATAGTAAATCGCCATGAAACCAAGGACTAAAATCAGCCCCGCCATCCCGGCGATAATACTGCGGCGAATACTCTCTTGCCCTAACGTTGCCCCCACCGTGCGGTTTTCCACCACTTTCACGGGAAAGGGTAACGATCCCCCCCGTAATTGCACCGCTAAATCCGTTGCCCCTTCAATATCAAAATTGCCTGTAATGACCGCTGCGCCCCCGGTAATGCCCGTATTGGCAAACTCCACCCCCACCACTGGCGCACTAATCAAATTATCATCCAGAAAAATGCCCAAACTCCGCCCCGTACCGGCCACAGCCTGGGTTAATGCCGCAAACTTTTTCCCCCCTTCTTCAGAAAAGCGTAGGGACACTTCCCACCCTGTTCCCGCTTGGTTCGGACTCGGGCGGGCATCGTCCAGCATTTTCCCCGTTAATCCCACCGGCTCAAACAGGTTTAACAACGCCTGATTGGATTCCTGGCGATCGCCGAGGAGGGTTTGAATTTGGTCTAGATTATCCGGTGTACTGCCTGCCTGTCGTAAAGCGGCAATTTCCGCATCAATTTGCCGTTTAATCGTGTATTCCGCTTGAAAGTCCCCTTCTGTGCCGGGTTTTTGTTGCTGAAACTCTAACTGGGCCGTCCCCCCCAAGATGCGTTCCGCCTGCCCCGGATCGGTCACCCCCGGCAGTTGCACCACCACTTGATTTTCCCCCGCCGTTTGCACCAACGGTTCCGACACCCCCAACGCATTAACCCGATTCTCAATCACCGTTTTGACCGCAATCAAACTTTCATCGGTGATGGTTTTGATCTCTTCCGTGGGCTGCACTTCAATGGTTAACTGGGCGCCCCCCCGCAAATCTAGCCCTAATTGCAGGGGCAGTCGGTACAATACCAAACTTGCACCAATGACCAATACCAGAATCAATAACAGTAGCCAACGCAGTCTTTGCATGGGAAGGGGAAATGGAGAACAATCCTAAATTCTAACGTGACCAGTGTACCGCTTCCCTAGGGCCTTTCCCGGAAATTTCCCCCTCTCCCGGTTTTCTTGGCACCGATTACCGTGAGCAGAAATGTTATTCTAAGAAGTCTATGGCTAAAGATAAAGAACGGATAAAAATTATTAGCGACAACCGTCAAGCCCGCTTCCTGTATGAGATTTTAGAAACCTACGAAGTCGGCATTGAACTCAAGGGGACGGAAGTCAAATCGGTACGCGCCGGTAAAGTTAACCTGCGGGATGGGTTTGCCATGCTGCGGGATGGGGAAGTTTGGCTGATGAATGTCCACATTTCCCCCTACGAAAAAAGCAGTCAATTTTTTAACCACGACCCCCGCCGTAACCGTCGTCTGTTGATGCACAACTGGGAAATTCGCAAATTAATTGGTCAAGTTGAACAGAAGGGGTTGACCCTGGTTCCCCTCAAAATGTATCTGAAGGGGAGTTGGGTAAAACTAACCCTCGGTCTCGGGAAAGGGAAAAAAGTCCACGATAAACGGGAAACCCTCAAGCGCCGTCAGGATGATCGGGATATGGCCCGGGCGATGAAACGGTATTAAGCAAAAACTTGCTCCCCTTCGTCATTAGGGAGAAGGGGAGAGGGGATGAGGGTAAATGTTTTGTCCCTCATCCAGGTTTGAACTGTTCGTTAGATTAGCGTTTGGCTAGCTTTTTATTGCGGGCAATCTTACGCAGGCGGATGGATTCTGGGGTGATTTCCACCAATTCATCGGGGCCAATATATTCCAATGCCCGTTCGAGGTTCATTTCTTCTGGGGCTTGTAGTTGGACGAGTTCATCGCCGGTGGCGGAACGGTGGTTGGTTAACTGTTTGGTTTTACAGACGTTCAGCTCCACATCCTGGGGTCGGTTATGTTCGCCGATGATCATGCCTTTGTAAACTTTCGTTCCGGGAGTGATAAAGAAAACGCCCCGGTCTTCCGCGTTTTTCATGGCATAGAACGTAGCCACCCCTTCTTCAAAGGAAATCATCACACCGTTGTAGCGGGTTTCTAGATCCCCACTCATGGGACGGTATTCCAAGAAGCTATGGTTCATGATCCCTTCGCCCCGGGTAATACGGATGAAGTCACCCCGGAAACCAAGTAACCCCCGGGCTGGAATAACGAATTCAAGCTGAGTACGACCGTTGACACCCGTTTGCATATCCTGCATTTCGCCCCGACGTTGACCCAGGCGTTCAATACAAGATCCCACCGCCGCTTCGGGGACATCCAACACTAAATATTCCACCGGTTCGCAGGGCTGGCCATTAACTTCGCGGAAAATGACCTGGGGTTGGGACACTTGGAATTCGTAACCTTCCCGGCGCATGGTTTCGATCAAAATGCCAAGATGTAGTTCTCCCCGACCAGAAACGAGGAATTGCTCCGCACTTTCCCCATCTTCCACCCGCAGGGCAACGTTGGTTTCCAGTTCCCGATTCAGGCGATCGCGGATTTGGCGGGAGGTGACAAATTTGCCTTCTTGACCAGCAAAGGGGGAATTATTAACGGAAAAGGTCATTTGCAAGGTCGGCTCATCTACCTTGATCAGGGGTAAGGCCTGGGGTTCATCGGGACAGGTTAAGGTTTCCCCAATGTTGGCGTCAGCAAAACCGGCGATCGCCACAATGTAACCGGCGCTGGCTTCTTCGAGTTCAATACGTTTGAGACCTTCAAACCCTAATAATTTCGTCACCCGTCCCTTGGCGATCGAGCCATCTTCTTTGACTAAAGCTGCCTGTTGCCCGGCTTGGATTGTGCCGTTATGGATGCGGCCAATGATAATCCGGCCCAGATAATCGGAATAATCCAGAGTGGTAACTTGTAATTGTAACGGTTTAGAGGCATCCCCGGCCGGCGGCGGAACATGGTGCAAAATCGCCT
>JAYKHU010000116.1:0-2713 GCA_035285105.1 Synechocystis sp. | reverse complement strand
GTGCCCAATTCCCATAGCGTCACATTTTGACATTAAACTTCATGAACTTTTTTTAACGCTGGGCAGATTTTCCTAGCAAAACGCCCTGGCCTGCGTAAAATGGGGACTAAAGTTTTGTCATCCCCTGACGAAATTCGCTATTCAGGAGAACTCAATAACAATGACAACCTCTAATCAAGTTGTTAAACCCTATAACGACGATCCCTTTACCGGGCACCTTTCTACTCCCATTTCCGACTCCGCCTTTACCCGCGCCTTTATCGGTAACTTACCCGCCTATCGCAAAGGGTTATCCCCGATTTTAAGAGGCTTAGAGGTGGGAATGGCCCACGGCTACTTTTTAATCGGCCCCTGGACCTTACTCGGCCCCCTGCGGGATTCTGACCACCAATACCTGGGCGGCCTCATTGGGGCACTGGGGTTGATTTTGATTGCCACCGCTGCCCTCAGTAGCTACGGGTTAGTCTCCTTCCAAGGGGAACAAGGGACATCCGATAGTTTGCAAACCGCTGATGGCTGGAGCCAGTTTGCGGCCGGTTTCTTCGTTGGTGGTATGGGCGGCGCTTTTGTGGCCTATTTCCTCCTCGAAAACCTCGGCGTGGTAGACGGAATTTTCCGGGGTTTGTTTAACTAAACGCCATTTTTCGCCACTTTTTTACTTTTTTGACCATTTTACCTTTTGATAAGGAGTTTTGCCCATGACTGGTGCCTACGCAGCGGCTTATCTACCCTGGATTTTGATTCCCATTGTTGGCTTCCTATTTCCTGCTGTCACAATGGGGTTACTTTTCATTCACATTGAGAGTGAAGGTTAAGCCTTAAGGATTTTAGGTTACGAACTTGATTGATTTGTTTGAGAATGCCTAGCAATTTTGGCACGGATATCATCGCCGATCGCCCAAAGTTGAGTCAGGATGTTTCCCGTGATTGGGGAATTAGGCATTTTTGTCTGGGTACTCTACCGTCCGGTAGGGTATTTTTTTGTGGGTCGGCGGAATTTAAGGAGGAAGCTGGGTGAGGGGGGAGCTTTTCTGTTATTTGTAGAGATTGGCTGGTTATCCTTTGGGAGACTGACCGGAGTTTTGCGTACATTGTTGGCATCAGGGGCGTCTTTGGGACGTTGGATTTTTGAATGGGTACGATTTGGGAATTGGATTTTTATTCGCGTCCCTTGGTGGATGATCAAAACAAAAAGCAGTGGGAGGTCTTAATTTGTGAGTCTCCCCAGTCGGTGCAACAGGATCCGACTACTCTGTTTCGCTTTACTCAATTTTGCCCCAGCACCACGGTGAATTCCCTGTGGTTGAAGTCCGCCATTGAAACGGCGATCGCCGAGTCGGGGCAGATGCCCCAGAAGATTCGCTTTTTCCGACGGCAGATGAACAATATGATCTGCAAAGCCTGTGAAGAGGCGGGCATTCCCCCCAGTCCCAGTCGTCGCACCTATGCCCTGCAGGCCTGGTTAACGGATCGTTTGGACAATTTTTATCCCCACCAACCTGGCTACGATGCCAAACTGGCCCAATCGGCTTCGGTGCAATATCCGGCCCTCAATGCGATCGCCCTACCGGATGCGGTGCGGGGGGACCAAGGCGATCGATGGGCGTTGGTGAGTTTAGCGGCGTCGGACTTTCAAGATCTGCCGGAGTGGGAAATTGGTTTTGGCGAAAGTTTTTCCTTGCAAGGCTGGCAGTTGGATGAGGCCACCCGGATTCCGGGACTAATCCTCTTTTCCCCCCGGGCCTTACCCCTGGCAGCCTGGTTATCGGGGTTGGAATTGGGATATTTACAATACGGCACCGATCCCCGCCCAATTATGCGCTTGGAAACCGGGGCCAGTGATAGTTGGATCGTGGCTAACGTCACTGACCCCAGTAGTGAAAAAGAAGCCCAGGGCTTTGAAACCGCGAAGAAAAACGCCCACAATATTCACTTTTTAGCCATTCAAGCCAGCCCAGAAAGTGAGGATTTTGCCGGATTCTGGTTATTACAGGAAACAGCCCTGAGTTAAGTTGACCTAATTTGCTGCAAACGCTTCGACCTTGCCCAAAAATTCTTGGGTCAGTTTGACAAACGCCTTTGATCCGGCCGTATTAGGCATGGAGGTCACCACCGGCATAAAAGAATCCACCGCTTTAGCCACATTCACATCCATGGGAATGGACTGCTGAAACAACTGCTGGGGCTGAAAATCCGTTTGCACCCGCCGCATCACTTGGTTGTAATAACGACTCATCAACCCTCCCCCGGACAGGATGAACACCACGCCGATTAGGTTGATATTTAACGGCACGTCGGACGCCTTATGGCTTTCCTTGAGCCGGGCAATACGCCGTTCTAATAATTGCATGCCCACCACCGATAACGGTTCCGGCCGGGCGGGCAACAGGTAAAAATCACTAGCGGCGATGCCACTGCGGGTCAACAAATTATAGCCGGGGGCACAGTCCAAAATAATGAAATCGTACTCATCCAGCACCGGGGCCAAAATATTTTTAATTAAAGACCCTTCAAATTCATTCCAGACGGCTTCAAAATTGGGGGTATCGGTCTCGCTGGCGGTTTGGTGGAGTTTTTCTGAAACAAGATATTCATCATAGAGTTCAATATCTCCCGGCAACAACTCTAACCCTTCAATACCACAGATTTCCGGGCAAATAATATCAAAAATGTCCAACTTACTGTAGGGATTCGGCTGGATCGCATTGTCGAG
>JAYKHU010000115.1:0-8155 GCA_035285105.1 Synechocystis sp. | reverse complement strand
CCAGTGAAGCCATGGCGGAAATTCGCTTGGACAAGGAAATCACCGCCCCCTCAGTGGTAGAGGTGATGGGAACCTTTGCGGATATTCCGGGTGGTTTACGCGGCGAACCCGTACTCTACACAAAATTGGCAGATGGGACAAACCAATATATCTATTTAGATAAAAATACGGGTGCTGAGTCCGTCATTGCGGTTTCCCATCAAGGGTCTGATATTAGCAATGACGTCACTCAATTTATTCCCGTGGACTCCCAAGACTCATTAGGGAAATTAGAGTACAACTTAGATAGCGTTGCTAACAGAACAACAACGCAGACCAATCAAGATGCCCTTAACCAAACCGATGCCTTGTTTGACAACATCGTTGGTCTCTATCGGGTTGCCAATTCCGATGGCGCAGTCTTTGATATTTTTGACGCCAATGGCAATGGAGCTACTACTGATTTGCTCAATCCCGGTGAAAGTGGTTATGCCAATGCGGCCTTAAATCAAGTTGCCAGCAATGTCCTCTTGCAACTAGGTTCCCTGGGGGATGTCAGCAAAAATACCACTGCCAATGAATTTGGTGATGTTTTGGTGAATGGTGGGCAAGCCTATGCACCGTTTGTCGTTGCGAATGGTGGCTCTTTCGTGCCGCAAGGTGGAACCCTGCAAGATGGACTGACCGCCTTTTTAGCCCAAAATCCCGCCAATACCGGGGCAAATATTGACAACTTCCTGACCCATGCCGTTGCTTACTTTGGCTTTGGCAGTGCCAACCCAGACTCATCTGAACACCTGAAAAGCTATGGCAACAATACCTTTGGGTTTGAGGATTTACCCGGCAACCTTGGCGTCAGTGATTTTGACTTTAATGATGGCGTTTTCCAATTCACATTTTTGTCCTAAATCATCAACCCATCTGGATTGAATCGGTTCTTCTTACCTAACAGCAGCGACATTCGCTTTTCACACTGCCTTAACTTCTTTGCACTTTGTTCTATTGCCAACCTAAAGGATGACTATGACAGATAAAAAAGGAAAAATCGGCGTATTGATCGAAGAACACTTCGATGGCACTGAATTTCGTCGCTTTAACGAATACTTCCCTGAGCAGGGTTATGATGTTGAGTACATTTCCCATCTATGGGGAAATCCGGCACTCAAATTCGGCTCTAACCCGGAAAACGACCAAATTGAATACCATGTCACCGTTAGCACGGAAGTCAATGACGTAGCGCCCGCCGATTACAAAGGCATTATCTGTATTGGTGCCTACGCCATGGATCGCCTCCGGTACCAGGTTAATGTCAAAAAAGGTCAAAAAAATCAAGCTCCAGCCGTGGAATTTCTGCGGAAGGCAGTTAAGGAACCTAATGTAAAACTGGGGACTATTTGTCATAGTTTGTGGTTATTCTGCGCCGACCCAGACTTGCTCAAGGATAAAAAGGTCACCTGTGCCCATAACATTATTTGTGATGTGGAAAATGCAGGGGCAGAAATTGTCTATGAAGGGGATGTCACCGCTGAGCTGGTGATCGATGGGAATTTCATCACCGGCAAACATCCGGGGATGGTCGATCAATTTATGGAAACGTTTGTTAAGGAAATTGAGGCAGTTTAGCCATTTTCTTAATTGAGTTACAGTCACATTTTTGTTTAGGTAACCCTATGTCTCTTTCAGTCAATTTCTCTTTTTCGGATTTAATTGCCGGATACGTTACTAAATTCAATGAGTCGGACGATACCTTTGGGCTAAAAACCTCCGATGGCCGCGAGTTTTCGGTAAAGCTCTCTCCCATGGCCTACGCCAAGCTGATCCAAAATTTTGACGAAGGCTATCCCGATGCAACGGGCAGTATGCGGTCCATGCTGCTACCCGGACGCTATGTGTTTGCCTACGGTGTGTTTTACTCCGATAGCGATCTGTTTGACGCCAAACAACTGGTCTTTGCTGGCTTAAAACAAAATGAATACGTTTTTGAGAAGCAGGACTGGTGGGTTAAACAGGTAAATGCCCTCGGGAAGTTCTATCTCAAAGCCCAATTTGGGGAAGGGGATTATGATTACCGTCGTTATCGCACCAGCTTGAACCTGGCCGGCTTACAAACCACCAGTTACCGCCAAGAAACAGACACGATCTCACGATTAGTCTATGGCTTTGCGACGGCGTTCATGATGACGGGTAATGACAGCTTCCTCAAAGCCGCAGAACGGGGGACTGAGTATTTGCGGGAGCACATGCGCTTTGTTGATTCCGATGAAGGCATTGTTTACTGGTACCACGGCATTGATGTCTCCGGCGATCGGGAAACAAAGATCTTTGCCTCAGAGTTTGGCGATGATTATTATGCTATTCCGGCCTATGAACAAATTTATGCGTTGGCAGGGCCGATTCAGACCTATCGCTGCACGGGCGATCCTCGCATCATGGACGATACGGAAAAAACCATTAAGCTCTTTAACGATTTCTTCTTAGACAAGAGCGATTATGGCGGCTACTTTTCCCACCTCGATCCACTAACCCTGGATCCCCGTAGCGATGCCCTGGGCAATAATAAAGCCAGGAAGAACTGGAACTCCGTCGGCGATCATGCCCCGGCTTACCTCATCAATCTCTGGTTGGCAACTGGGAAGCAAGAATATGCCGACATGCTTGAATACACCTTCGATACGATCGAAAAGTATTTTCCTGATTACGAGAATAGTCCCTTTGTTCAAGAACGTTTCTATGAAGATTGGTCCCATGACACCACCTGGGGGTGGCAACAAAACCGGGCTGTGGTAGGGCATAACCTCAAGATTGCCTGGAACTTGATGCGGATGCAGAGCCTAAAAGCAAAAGACAAGTATGTTGCCCTAGCTCAAAAGATCGCCGACTTAATGCCCGGGGTCGGTAGTGACCAACAACGGGGCGGTTGGTATGACGTGGTGGAACGCATCTTGGGCCCCGGGGAAACCACCCACCGCTATGTCTGGCACGATCGCAAGGCTTGGTGGCAACAGGAGCAGTCAATCCTTGCTTATTTGATTTTGACGGGAATTCTTTCTAATCAGGAATATCATCGTTTGTCCCGTGAGGCGTCGGCCTTCTATAACGCTTGGTTCTTGGATTTGGAAGATGGCGGTGTTTACTTCAACGTACTCGCCAATGGTATCCCCTATCTAGCAGGGGGTAACGAACGGGGTAAAGGCAGTCACTCCATGAGTGGTTACCACTCCTTTGAACTCTGCTATTTAGCGGCGGTTTACACCAATTTACTGGTTACGAAACAGCCCATGGATTTCTACTTCAAGCCGATTCCAGGTGGTTTCCCCGACAACATTTTGCGGGTTTCCCCGGACATCTTACCGCCGGGAAGTATCAAGATTACCAAATGTGAGATTGATGGTGAACCTTACAGCAATTATGACGCCGAGGCCCTAACCGTTAATCTACCCAAGACCACGGAGCGGGTCAAAGTGAAAGTCCAAATTTCCCCTGTCTAACCCGTTCGATCGCCGTCAACTGTAGGGAGGCTACCCATCAGCCCTCCCTACGCTGGTATTTCTATTTTATTACTATCGATTATTTCTTTATTAATTGGATTTCCATGGAGATTAGCACCCAAATTACTAACGATATTCAAGTGGCAACCTTGTCGGGGGATATTGATGCCAATACGGCCCCGATTGTCACGGAAAAAATTCTTCCTTTGGTGGAAGCCCACAGTAAAATCCTCTTGGATATGAGTCAGGTGGCCTATATGTCGAGCGCTGGCCTCAGAATGTTACTGTCCCTCTATCGCCAAGCTACGGCCCAGGAGAGGCAGTTGGTGCTCGTCGGCCTATCGGAAGATGTGCAAGACACCATGTCGGTCACCGGCTTTTTGGATTTCTTTAAAGTTGCCGGTTCTCTCGAAGAGGGGATGCAATTGATTGCCTAACCATCCTTGATGCTTTAAAAAACGAGATTTCAACTTGTAAGGTTAACCCTGATGTTGACCTTTGGTGCTAACCACGGATTCCTAGGTGCTTTTCTATGACTATGCAACGGATTGACGTTCATCCGACTCACACCCATTCTGGCTACAAATTGCGGTGTGGCAAACCCTTTCCGTTTGGGGCCACTCTGGTGCCGGGGGGCGTTAACTTTTCCATTTATTCCAGTCATGCCATTTCCTGCACATTGGTGTTATTTGAAAAACACGGCAAGGCCCCGATCGCCGAAATCCCGTTTCCGGAAGCATTTCGCATCGGCAATGTTTATTGCATGACCGTGTTTGACCTGGACTACGAAAATTTAGAGTACGGCTATCGCATGGATGGCCCCAATAATTTCCAAGAAGGGCAATGGTTTGACTCCAGCAAGATCTTGATGGATCCCTACGCCAAAAACATTGGCGGCCGGGACGTTTGGGGCGTCACACCGGACTGGAATGATAGTTACCAGCACCGGGCCCGCATCGCCTTTGATGATTTTGATTGGGAAGATGACCGCCCCCTCGAGATCCCTCCGGAGGATCAGGTTATTTATGAAATGCACGTCCGCAGTTTCACCCGCCATCCGTCCTCGAATGTGAAGGAAAAGCACCAGGGCACCTTTGCCGGCATTCGCGATAAGATTCCCTATTTGAAAGAATTGGGGGTTAACGCCGTTGAGTTAATGCCCATTTACGAATTTGATGAGTTTGAAAACAGTCGCCCCAACCCCGAAACCGGTGAGTTGTTGGTTAACTACTGGGGTTACAGCACCGTCGGATTTTTTGCCCCCAAAGCCGGTTATGCCGCCACCGGTAAATTTGGGATGCAGGTGGATGAGTTTAAAGCGTTAGTCAAGGAGCTGCACAAGCACGGCATCGAAGTCATTCTAGATGTGGTGTTTAACCATACCGCCGAAGGCAATGAGATGGGGCCCACCATCTCCTATCGAGGCATTGACAATAAAACCTATTACATGCTCACCCCGGAGGGGTATTACTTTAATTTCAGTGGCACCGGTAACACCCTCAACTGCAATAATCCCATTGTCCGGGGCATGGTCTTGGATTGCCTGCGTTACTGGGCGGCGGAGTATCACATCGACGGGTTTCGCTTCGACTTAGCCGCCATTCTAGGACGGGATCCCTGGGGCTATCCCCTCCCCAATCCTCCTTTGTTAGAAAGTTTGGCCTTTGATCCTATTCTGGCGAAATGTAAACTCATTGCGGAAGCCTGGGATGCCGGTGGCCTATACCAAGTCGGCTCCTTTCCCGCCTATGGTCGCTGGGCCGAGTGGAACGGCAAATACCGGGATGGTCTGCGGAAATTCCTGAAGGGAGACGGCAGTGTGGGGGATGTGGCCCAACGGTTACAAGGCTCTCCCGATCTGTATGCCGGGTCAGGGCGGGCCCCGGCCACGTCCATTAACTTTATTACCTGCCATGATGGCTTTACGTTAATGGATCTGGTTTCCTATAACGAAAAACACAACGAGGCCAATGGGGAAAACAATAACGATGGGGGCAACGATAACGATAGTTGGAATTGCGGATGGGAAGGCCCCACCGATGATCCCCACATTAACGCCCTACGAAATCGTCAGATCAAGAATGCCTTAACCCTGTTAATGGTCAGCCAAGGCGTCCCTATGCTCCTCATGGGGGATGAGGTCGGTCGCACCAAATATGGCAATAACAACACCTATTGCCATGACAACGAACTCAACTGGTTAGATTGGACGTTGCTGGAAAAGCACAGTGATCTTTTACGGTTTACCCAGAACCTCATCGCCTTTCGCAATGCCCATCCCGTGCTCAGGAATGCCCAGCACTACCAAAATCGGGACTATGTGGGGAGTGGCATCCCCGATATTAGTTGGCACGGCACCCAAGCCTGGTATGCTGACTGGTCATCCGCCCATGTGATTGCCTGCATGTTATGCGGTAAACACGCCAAATCTGGCACCCAACCCGACAATACCCTCTATATTGCTCTCAATATGCATTGGGAAGCCCATTGGTTTGAATTACCCCAAATTCCTGACGGTAGCCAATGGCATGTTTTTGCCAATACGGGGTCAGCATCCCCCTTGGACATTCATCGTCCGGGGGATGAAATTGTGCTAGAAAATCAACAAGGATTACTACTTGGCGATCGCTCCGTCGTCGTTCTTGTTAGTAAATAATCGCTGTTATCATCAATCACCTTTCTATTAAATCAGGACAATTATCATGGCTTTAGACGTTAATCTCACCATTGTTAATGATGTTGCCACCATCGAACTCTCCGGCGACTTGGATGCTAGTACCGCCCCCGACTTCCAGGAGAAAATTAAGGAAGCAGCCTCCCACAACTTGAAAAAGTTAATTCTGCAATTGGCTGGACTCGATTACATGGCTAGCGCTGGATTGCGGATGCTGATTTTTTCCAAACAACAAATGGGCCCTGACGTCAACATTTATGTCGTTAATGCCCAGGAAATGGTCAAAGATACCATTGAAAAAACCGGCTTTCACCATAGTGTGATTATGGTTGAGTCGGACAACATTGATGACATTGCCGATGCTTAGCAACGAGTTTTCATAACACTTGTTTGATGGCGACGGGGGCATCCCAAATTAGCAATTTAGTTACCCCACCGCCTTCGCTAGCTCAGGCACCTCCCCTTATGAAGGGGAGGATGGGAGGGGTCTTTCCAGCATGGGATAGGCCAGTTGACGATTAGGGGACAAGATCTTAACGGGATTACACACCATGAACGAACTAGAGACTTCAGTGGATAACACCAACAGCGAAATATCGCGGTTGCAGCAGGAGATTAACACTCTGAAAGCTGAAAATATGGCGTTGAATTCCCAAAAAGCGTTTATTGAAAGTCTTCTTTCGATGACCCGGGGCAGTCTTGTCGCTGAGACTAGCCCGTTCCCCTCTGAAGGCCAAAACTTTGTCCAGGATATGCTCCGGGTAATCAGCGCCTCCCACGATAAGGAACACCTCGATACATCGTTAAACAACGTTCTTGGAAGTGCGGTTCAACTCACCCAGGCAGAGAAAGGCAGTATTTTTCTGTTGAATGATCGGGGGCAAGTCATTCACACCATCATTACCCAGGAACGATTACAACCGGCAAAACGCATAGAGGTGGTCAATCAAGTCTTAAAAGAGGGGTTGGCCGGCTGGGTTTATCACCACAAACAAACGGGACTCATTGTTGATACGGCCCAGGATGAGCGGTGGTTACAATTGCCTGATCAGCCCTATGTGGTGGGATCGGCCCTGGCGGTCCCTATTTTAAAGGGCACTGAGTTATTAGCCATCATTACCCTTCTCCATTCCGCCCCGAGGCATTTTAATGAGACGATCGCCAATTTGATGGAAATTGCGGCCAATCAACTGGCCCTGAACCTAGAACTCTATTCCTTGAAGGTTGCCCATCAAAAGGAACACTCGGCGATCGAAATCCAAAAGCAATTGTTAAACACGTTGATCCAATATGGTGAGGAGAAAGTTGTCAGAAAAGAAAGTTTAATCCTGACCACGTTACAAAAAATTGTTGATTTATCTGTTGATGTCACTCGGGCTGAAACCTGTAGCTTATTTCTGCTAGATGAAAATCGAAAAATCACCAACGCCATTCTGTCCCGCTCCCAGGTCACAGCCCAACAAAAAGCCAACTTGATCGGCAATGTACTTGATAAAGGATTAGCCGGCTGGGTGAGTCAACATCGACAAGTGGGGTTGATATGGGACACCGAAAAGGATGACCGCTGGTTGACCTTGCCCAATCAACCCTACCAAGTCCGTTCTGCCTTAGCCGTACCTATTCTCCGGGGGGATAAACTGCTGGGGATATTAACCCTGCTCCACGCCACACCGAATTATTTCAACAATGATGTGGCCGAGCATATGAAAATTATGTCCGATCACATTGGCTTAATTTTGGAAAATGCTCGACTCTATTCCAAATTGGATGAGTATTCTAAAGCCCTCGATAATGAGCTACAGAAAGGCCGAAAAATTCAAATTGATTTTTTACCCTACGAAATTTGTCAGCCAGCTAATTGGGAAATTGCCGCCTGTTTTCATCCGGCCCGTCAGGTGGCGGGGGATTTTTACGATGCCTTTTATTTAGCCGATCGCCAGCAGGTGGGATTAGTTTTAGCAGATGTTTGTGATAAGGGGGTAGGGGCAGCGTTATTTATGGCGTTATTCCGTAG
>JAYKHU010000114.1:0-8992 GCA_035285105.1 Synechocystis sp. | reverse complement strand
TTCTCCCTTTGAGGAACTCAATGGCTTTCGCTACCACGATGACTGGTTCAAAAATCTGATGATTGCTTCCTCCCTTAACGGTCGTAGACCCCGCATTCGGGCTTAACACAAACCCAGTTGGAACCAGAAAAATTTGAGACAGTTTCTTAATCACTGTTGTTGATTCACTTCATCTTTCCCGCATTTTAGGATTGAGTTTTATCATTATTAGCACTTTGGCTTTATTAGCAGCAGTGTTAGCACACCGACAGGACTTAAATAATATTGAACGAGGAAGCTTTACTGACAAATCTCGTTTATCATTGAGCTTTATCGTGGCGATCGCATTAATTACGGTTGGCATAATTGCTTTTTTAGGAATTTTAATGACCAGGGGGTAGTATGGGGTTGCTGCATTATTTGGAGGTTAGCCTAGGAGAATTAGTTGCAATCAGTAAAATATTTTTAGAAGTATTTTCGGTGATTTGTGTCATTATTGGCTTCTTTAAAGCTCTGCAATTAGCCATCAAATTTAACAAAAGTCGTAATCGTTACCGTATCTTTAACCGAGTCAGATTAAAGTTTGGGATGTGGTTATCCCTAGCTCTGGAATTGCAACTGGGAGCCGATATTTTGGGCACGACGGTTGCCCCAACGTTAGAGACGATTGGTAAACTGGGGGTAAATGCCATTATTAGAACCTTTTTAAATTACTTTCTGGCTAAGGAGTTGGAAGTAGAGATAGAGCTTGAAAAAAGTCCAGAACCATTGCCCAATGATCTACTGCTGTAATTTATCGTCCTTACATTAAATCATTGCCCTACTGGAATTGCAATATTGATTTCATCAGCAAAACTTTTCTTTATAATTAAATCTGATTCTACTGGTTCATAGTTTTGATACAATAAGGGGCAGACTGTCAAATCTTATCTCTTTATTCTTCCTAGGAGTTTTCGATGCACTTCAAGGGGTTACGTTTTATTTTCTGCGTGATTTTAGGGGGGATGCTTTGGCTAACCTCTCCTCTTTTCTTAAACGAAAACTACCGGGAAGTTGCCAATTGGTTGCCTCTCCAGGTGATGGCACAAGCACAGGTAGATGTATCCCAATCGCCTTATATAGGACAGGATAATCAGGAAGAAAACTCTGCCACCAATCAAAACGAAGAGAATCAAGTTTTTCAACCGTCCCCCGTGATGTTAAACGGAGATGTACTGTTTGAAATAAAAGCTGCGATTGGGGATGTTCCCCCCGCGACTAGGGCCCGAGATACGACCAATAAAATTTTAAAAATTGCCCAGGATAATAGTCTCTCTCTCGATAACATTGAAGTTTTTAAAGTTGAATCGTTGCGAGTGATTTCCGTTGAAGGGTTTCTCATTAATGTTGTTACCCCGGAGGATGCAAAACTCGCTAATCAATCAACGGATGAGTTAGTGGCTCAACGCTTGCAAGCAATTAAATCTGGCATCCAAGAATATCGAGCCATGCGATTCCCCGAAGCGATTGTTAATGGCTTAATTCGTGCGGTCATTGCCACAGCATTTTTTGTCTTATTTTTGTATTTATTAAACCGTCTACTGCCTTCGTTTTTTCATCGCTTTGAAAATTGGCAATCCCAACGCATAGAAAGACTAACTGAACAGGGAAAAGGTATCATTAGTCGTCAAAAAATTGCCCAAATTTTGAAAATTTTATACAGGATTATCCGTGTCGGTTCTAACCTGTTACTACTCTATATTTACATTCCTTTAATTTTAAGTTGCTTTCCCCCGACTCAACCAGTTAGTCGCCAAATTGTTAATTATTTTTGGGGTGCAGTTCTCCTCGTTTGGGATGGTTTGGTAGACTACCTTCCTAATTTATTTATCATTACCTTGATTTTGGTGATTGCTTTTTACTCAATCCGCTTTTCCCATTTTATTTTCAATGAAATTCGGCGAAGACGTATAGAAATTAAGGGCTTTTACCCAGAATGGGCCAATCCCACCCACAATATCGTTGTCTTTTTAATTGTTGGATTAGCTTTAGTTTTCGTCTATCCCTATTTGCCCGCAGCTAATTCTACCGGCTTCCAAGGAGTTTCAGTTTTTATTGGTGCCCTAGTTACGTTTGGTTCTACCGCCATTATCGGTAATATTGTCAGCGGTATTGTCTTAATTTATACCCGTTCTTTTCAAGTAGGAGATGTAATTCGGGTGAATAATAACCTTGGTCGCGTTTTAGAAAAAACAATGCTTTCCACTCGAATTATCACTCCCGATAATGAAATCATCACTCTACCCAATGCAAGTTTATTTGGTACAGAAATTACAAATTTTACTGCCTCTATTCGGGACGAAAAGAAGCCGTTGCTATTAAAAACAACCATTACGCTTGGCTATGATGTCCCTTGGCGCAAAGTTCATGAAACCTTAGTTAAAGCTGCATCGGAGTCTGAAGGAATCCTCAAAGATCCAGAACCATTTGTTGTTCAAACTAGCTTAGATGACTTTTATGTGGCTTATACCTTAAAAGCTTACACTAACCAACCCTACAAAATGCAGGTTGTCTATTCCAATCTGCATCAAAATATTCAGGATAAATGTAATGAAGTTGATATTGAGATTTTGTCTCCCCATTATCGGGCCGTACGTGATGGAAATATGACCACTATTCCATCTGATTATTTACCCGATGATTACCAGGCCCCTGGCTTTCGCATTGATGGCACAAAAAAGCTGTAAAAGCTAGTGTGCTATTCATTCTCAGTCATAAAAAGTATGGAGAAGTCCCCAAATTTTAATGAGGCTATAGTCCGCCCAATTGTAGTACAATCACTATACGCTTAGGAAAAAGAGCTTGCTGCCCCAATAAGCCCAGCGACTCAAGCTCGAAGTTCCCTGTACTTGGTTCCTGTTTAGACCCCATTCAGGGGTTAATCCTCTTATCTTCGGAGAAAACCATGATTAATCCTAACTTTTGGCTAACGTTCTTACAAATGCTCCCCACCTTAGAGTGGGAACGCTTTGCTGATGCTTCTTTAGAGACGACGAATTCCCAGACCCTCATTATTGCCCAAAGTCCCAATCAACCCCCTGGGCAGAGTAATTCTCCCCTCGGTGATTTATCGCCTTTAATTGTTTTTCCGGCGGTGATCATTTCTGTTATTTTTCTAATTCTGGTTACTATTTTTCTCTATACCCGTTTTTATGTCATTGCGCCCAATAATGAGGCGATCGTTAGGACCGGGGGAATTTTTAAAAAAGAACAGTTAGTGATTCTCCACGGTGGTTGTATTGTTATTCCGGGTTTCCATGAAATCACCCGGGTTTCATTGCGGGAAATTTCCATTGATGTGGTGCGGGCTGGCAATTTAGCGGTGCGGACTCAGGATTATATGCGAGCTAATATGCGGGTGACATTCTATGTGTGTATTACCCCCAATCGCAATGATATTTTAACAGCGGCGGCACGGTTATCTAAAAAAGGACAAATTTCAGAGGGGGATATTAAGGATGCCCTGGAAAAACGGGCTGATGATGCCATTCGGGCCGCTGCGAAGAAGAAAAAGTTAGCTGAATTAGATTCTGATAAATTGGGCTTTGCGGATGAAGTCTTAAATCTGATTCAAGGGGATTTACGCAAGGTGGGTTTAACCCTGAATAATATTGCTATTTCCGAAATTGAAGAGAGTGATACCTACGATGAAAATAACTTTTTCGATGCCCAGGGAGTCAGGTTACGGACGGAAACGATTCAACGATCTATTCAACAAAAACGAGAGGTGGAATTAACCACGAAAGTGGCGATCGAGCAGCGGGAATTAGAGGCTGAGAAGCAAAGTTTAGAAATTAAACGGCAACAGGAAGATGCCAACATTACCCAACAAAAAGAAATTGAATTATTGAAACTAGCCCAACGCAAAGCAATTGAATCCCAACAGGCCCAACAACAACGGGAAATTCAAGAGGCGATCGACCAAGAGGCGGCAAAAATTGAACGGAATAAGATTCTGCAAGAGCAAGCGGTGGAAGAAGAACGAATTCAAAAACAATTGGCTATTCAAAATAGTCAAATTGCCTCGAGCATTGCCCTGGAAGAACGGAATAAGGAATTAAAAGTGGCCCAGGCACTCCAGAAGAAAGAAGCCGATGTGGCGGAAATTGAGCGACAAAAAGTGATTGAATCCTCCCAACTGCAGGCCAAAGCGGAAATTGCCCTCGCAGAACAAAAAACCCAGATTACGGAACAAACAGCGGCGATCGCCATTGCCAACAAACAAAAAGAACGGTTAGAAGCAGATGCCTTAAGGGCAGAAGCGGAATCCGCCGTGGTGACGGCCCAGGAAGTGGAAGCCGCGGAACGCTCCCAAAAATTAGCGGTGATTGCCGCCCAGCAGGATGCCCAAAAACATCGTATTGCCGAACAAAACGTGGTGGAAATTGATGTGTTCCGTCGCCGTCGCCAAGCGGAAATTGCCCGCCAAGCCGCCGAGTTGGAAGCGGAATCCATTCGCACGTTGGCTGATGCCAATCGTCATAAAGCCATGGCTGAAGCGGAAGGTCAACGGGCTTTGATCGAAGCGCAAAATAGTTTAAGCAATGCCAACCGCACCGCTGAACTCCTCAAAACCCTCTGGCCAGAACTGGTTACCCAACTGCCGGAGTTAATGAAGGCCCTAGCGCCCCAACCAGGGGTTCTTGGGGAGTCCCGCATTTATTCGTTCCCTGGATTAAACGATGCTAATGGGAATGGTAACAGTGGGGACATTAATAAACTCCTACTCTCCACCAGTGGCATTACCCTCATCAACAGCCTGCTCAACGAAGGCAAACTGGGGTCGGTGGTTGCCCAGGTTAAATCCTTACTTCAAGATTCCCCCCAACCCAGCGGGGAAAGCACGATGCCTACCCCCTCCACGTCCCCCCATAATGAACCGATCGCCGAGAAGTCTATGCCATCCAGTGACCTTGCTGAAACGGAGGAATCTGACTTTGATCTGGTTAGTAATGAGCTGGCTTGAAAACCCCTAACCCCTGCGGCGCAAACCCGGAAAAACCCTGTAAAGCGGTAAACTGACGGAAAGATGCTTGCAGAACAGTATGATTCCAGCCTGGCTTGTTATTGGTGTTGTGGCCTTTGGTCTCGCCTTTTTGCTCAATCGTTTGTCGCCAAGGGATTTACGGTGGTTTAATCGTCTGCGACGCCCCCGGTGGTTAACCTTTGAGGGGGCCATTCCGTTTATTTGGATTTCCATTTTTATTGCCGGGGCCATTTCCGCCACGATCGCCTGGGACGCTAGTGAGACGATCGCCCAGGGGTGGGGACTGATGGCGGGCTACATTTTGTTAGAAATCACCATCATGGCCTATACCCCGGTGATGTGTAAGTTACGCAGTTTACGGGTCGGGACGATTATTGGTGCCACAGGCTTTTTTGTCGGTCTCGGATTGGCGATCGCCGTTAGTCAGGTTTCATTAGGGGCAGCGGCGTTTTTATTGCCCTTTTTGTTGTGGAGTCCCATCGGCACCTATGTGACCTGGGCGATGATTCCCCTCAATCCTGGTGAACTGTAGTCAGTCATTAATATTCTGCCAACGACTATAAATGGCAGCTTGACCTCGATAGATCCCCTCATCATCGGTTAAATTCCACACGGTTACGTCCTTGATCCAGAACCGACGACCACTTTTCGCAATACGAATACCTTCATAGCCCGCCATAAAGCCCTGGTGGGTAACCGCATCTAGCAACCGTTGGCGCTCGGCTTGGTTAGGCGGTTCGGCCGAGAGACGGGACGGTAATTGACAAAAGTCTTGCCAAGACAATTCAAACAGCCCTTGGGCAACCAAATTTGCATAATTAAAAATCGGATCGGGCTGGGGGCCGTGGGACACCACCACATAGGGGGCCTGGTAAATCGCTTCGGCAAACTCTACTCCCGTTAGATGACTGGGGCCGAAGCTTTTGCCGGTTAAGCGTTCATAATTGCGCCGGAGTCGTTGGAGATGGTCGGCATAAAACTGATTTTCGCGGGAAGGCTCGGGCAATATCATGGAGAAAAGCAGTTAAAAGCTGGATAAGGCAACATTGCTCGGCTATTATCCCATAAATCTCAATCGAGGAAACCCAGAAAGACCTTTTCCCCTGCTTTTGGTAAGAGGAAATCCTTGGCTCAACTACCCTTAATCTTTCTTAATATTTACAAAAGTATCCGCTCAGCCCTAGATTAAATCTTTGTAACAAAGTGTTTCACAATTGTTAACAAATTGTGTCGAGATTGCCCTGTGTTGCCTACGTGACGGCATTTTCTGTTACAAAAGCTAATGGACGTCATTGCCCAATGCTCATCTAAGGAGAACAAGAATCTTATGTTCACTAACGTCAAGTCCACCATCCGCCGCATTGATCCCGAATCATTAAATGGGCGTACCCTCCTCAAGGTGGTCTATGTCGTACTGGAGTCTCAGTATCAGAGTGCTCTTTCGGCAGCAGTTAGGAATATCAATCGCACAAATTCCAGTTTGGCGATTCAGGTTACAGGCTACTTAATCGAGGAATTACGATCGCCGGAGAACTACGAAGCCTTTAAGCATGATGTCAGTGAAGCCAATTTGTTCATTGCGTCGTTAATTTTCATTGAAGATCTGGCAGACAAGGTGGTGGAAGCGGTTGCCCCCTACCGGGATAACCTGGATGCGGCGATCGTCTTTCCCTCCATGCCCCAGGTGATGCGGTTGAACAAAATGGGGACGTTCTCCATGGCGCAGTTGGGCCAATCCAAAAGTGCGATCGCCCAGTTTATGAAGAAGCGGAAGGAAAATAGTAATGGCAGTGGGGCGGGCTTCCAGGATGCGATGTTGAAGTTACTGCGAACCCTGCCGACGGTGTTGAAATATTTGCCGGTGGAAAAGGCCCAGGATGCCCGTAACTTTATGCTCAGCTTCCAGTATTGGCTGGGGGGTTCTCAGGAAAATTTAGAAAACTTCCTGATCATGCTCACCGATAAGTATGTTTATCCCGATTTGGGCTTGGATAAATTAGTGAACTACCAGGAGCCGGTGGTCTACCCCGATATGGGCATTTGGCATCCCCTGTCCATGCAGATGTTTGAAAATGTGCAGGACTACCTCAACTGGTACAACGATCGCCCGGATATTCCCGAAGATTTGAAAGACCCCCTGGCTCCTTGCATTGGGTTAATTCTGCAACGTACCCACCTGGTAACGGGGGATGATGCCCATTACGTCGGTATGGTACAGGAGTTGGAAGCCATGGGGGCGCGGGTGATTCCCGTTTTCTCCGGCGGTCTCGACTTTTCCAAACCGGTGGATGAGTATTTCTGGGATAAGCGGGTCAATGGGGTGGAGCCGTTACCGATTGTGGACGCGGTGGTGTCGTTAACGGGTTTTGCCCTGGTGGGGGGCCCGGCCCGGCAGGATCATCCCAAAGCCATTGATTCTTTGAAAAAGTTAAACCGCCCCTATATGTGCGCCCTGCCCCTGGTGTTCCAAACCACTGAGGAGTGGGAAGAAAGTGATCTCGGTTTACACCCCATCCAAGTGGCGTTACAAATTGCCATTCCGGAACTGGACGGGGCGATCGAACCGATTATTCTTTCCGGTCGGGATGGTTCCACTGGCCGCGCCATTGCCTTACAAGACCGCCTAGAGGCGATCGCCCAACGGGCCATGAAGTGGGCTAATCTCCGCAAAAAGCCCAAACTGGATAAAAAAGTGGCGATCACGGTGTTCAGCTTCCCCCCCGATAAGGGCAACGTGGGCACAGCAGCCTATTTAGATGTATTCGGATCTATTTACGAAGCCATGAAGGGGTTACGGGATAACGGCTACGACGTGCAGGATTTACCGGCCTCTGCCAAGGAGTTAATGGAAGCGGTGATCCATGACGCCCAGGCCCAATATGCCAGCCCAGAATTGAACATTGCTTACCGCATGTCGGTGGAACAGTACGAACGGCTGACCCCCTACTCCGTGCGGTTGGAGGAAAACTGGGGCAAACCGCCGGGACATCTCAACAGTGACGGTCAAAATTTGCTGATTTACGGCAAAGAATTCGGCAATATCTTCATCGGCGTACAGCCCACCTTTGGTTACGAAGGCGACCCCATGCGCCTGCTGTTCTCCCGTTCCGCCAGCCCCCACCACGGGTTTGCTGCCTACTACACCTATTTGAACCATGTCTGGAAAGCGGACGCGGTGTTGCATTTCGGCACCCACGGCTCCCTAGAATTTATGCCCGGTAAACAAATGGGCATGTCCGGGGAATGCTATCCCGATAACCTGATCGGCACCATTCCCAACCTTTACTACTACGCCGCCAACAATCCCTCCGAAGCAACGATCGCCAAACGGCGGGGCTATGCGTCCACCATTTCCTACCTCACCCCCCCCGCCGAAAATGCCGGGCTATACAAGGGTCTCCAGGAACTGAGCGAGTTAATTGGCTCCTATCAATCCCTGAAGGATTCCGGTCGCGGCCCCCAAATTGTCAACACGATTATGGATCAGGCCCGCATCTGTAATCTGGATCAGGACGTGGACTTACCGGATATCAATGCCGAGGAAATGGACAGCGAGCAACGGGATACCATTGTGGGTTCCGTCTACCGCAAGTTAATGGAAATTGAGTCCCGCCTCCTGCCCTGTGGTCTCCACGTCATCGGTAAACCCCCCACCGCCGAAGAGGCGATCGCCACGTTGGTCAATATTGCCAGCCTGGATCGGGAAGAAGAAGGCATTTGGTCGTTGCCCACCTTGATTGCGGAAAGCATTGGCCGCAGCATGGAGGAAATTTACCGCAACAGCAATAAAGGGGTATTGGCGGATGTGGAACTGGAACAACACATTGTCCAAGCCACCCGCACCGCCGTGGCCGCCCTCGTCCACGAACAGGTGAATAACGAAGGGCGAGTTTCCTTTGTTTCTAAACTAAACTTCTTCAAAATTGGCAAAAAAGCTCCCTGGGTACAGGCCCTGAGCGATGCCGGTTATCCCAAAGTGGATCAAGA
>JAYKHU010000113.1:0-2989 GCA_035285105.1 Synechocystis sp. | reverse complement strand
CTGGTGGCGGCCTCCCCGGTGGGAATTTTCCAAAACGATGCCCAGGGACTATGTATCTATGCCAATGAGCGTGCTTGTGAAATGACAGGGATAAACCAAGAGCTTGTGTTAGGACACGGATGGTATCAAACCCTCCACCCGGACGACCGGGATTGGGTATTCCAAGCTTGGCAACGATTTGTGGCCGAAAAGGACTTATATAACGAGGAATATCGCTTCATTCTGCCCGATGGCTCGATTGTTTGGGTGATGGGGCAAGCGGTGGTGGATCAGGATATTAATGGCACGGTGCTGGGGTATTTAGGAACGTTGACGGATATTACCCAACGTAAACAAGCAGAACTCGAACGACAAACGGCGATCGTTCAACTAGAGGAAGCCGTTCAACAATTACAGCTTGCCCAAACCGAAAGCAGTCAGAATAATCAGTTGCTCAAGACGATCAGCCGAGCGCAAATTGCCTTTATCAATGCCACCGATCGCCTCATTATTTTTGAGGAATTATTAGCCAATTTGTTGGAGTTAACCGACAGCGAATATGGGTTCATCGGGGAAGTTCTCTTCCGGGAGAATGGCACCGCCACCATGGAGGAAAGCTTCATGAAAATCCGGGGGGTTCCCTATGTCAAAACCCACGGTATGACCAACATTGCCTGGAATGAAGAAACCCAAAAGCTCTACGAAGAAAACTACGAACAGGGGATGGAATTCACCAACATGAATACCCTGTTTGGGGCCGTAATCATGACCGGGAAACCGGTGATTGCCAACAGTCCCCGCACCGATCCGCGACGGGGAGGGACACCGGCGGGACATCCGCCCCTCAATGCGTTTTTGGGAATCCCCTTTTTCCGGGGTAATAACCTGATGGGGATGGTGGGCATTGCCAATCGTCCAGGGGGATACAGCGAAGACATTATCAAATTCCTTGACCCCTTCCTGATTACCTGCTCCAACCTCATCGAAGGCTATCGTGGCGATCGGCAACGGCGGCAGGCGGAGATCCAACTGCAACTCACCAACGAAGAACTATTGCGGGCGACCCGGCTCAAGGATGAATTTTTAGCCAACATGAGCCATGAACTGCGGACACCCCTCAATGCCATTTTGGGCAATACGGAAATTTTGCAAGAAGGTGTCTTCGGCCCCATCAACGATCAACAGGAATTGGCGCTGAACATGGTGGAAAAAGGTGCCACCCACCTGTTAGCCCTGATTACCGATATTTTAGATGTGGCCAAAATGGAGGCCGGCCAAGAGGAACTCGACTGTTGCGTCATTGCGGTCTCCGATCTCTGTAACCACTGTATTGCCTTCATCAAACACCTGGCCCAGAAAAAACGAATCCAGCTCAGCTTACAACTACCATCCCCCTGCCCCCATTTGTGGGGAGACGAGCGGCGCATTAGCCAAGTGTTAATTAACCTACTCAATAACGCCGTTAAATTCACCCCAGAGCAGGGTACTGTCACCCTGGCCGTTGACCTGGTGCCAAGCGAATCTGGGTCAGATCTCCCCCAGCAAATCCAATTCCGCGTTACCGACACGGGCATTGGCATCGCCCCCGAAAATATCGTTAAACTATTCAAGCCCTTCATTCAAATTGACAGTGCCCTCAACCGACAATATGAAGGTACCGGCTTGGGGCTAACCCTCGTCAAACAAATCGTCGATCTCCATGGAGGCGAAGTGGGGGTCCATAGTGAATTAGGCGTTGGTAGTTGCTTCTCCGTCGCATTCCCGTATAATCCTGACATAAACGAAACAGAACTCGCTATGCAAGATAAATTGACCGATTCCGTTGATCATACGCCTGTGGCCCAGTCTCCTCTGATTTTATTAGCGGAAGATAATGACATGAACGCCGCCACCCTACAGTCTTACTTGGAGGCTAAAGGGTATCGGGTAATTTTGGCAAAGGACGGTCGGGTCGCCATTGAATTAGCCAAACGGGAACGTCCGCAAATTATTTTGATGGATATTCAAATGCCTGAATTGGATGGTTTATCCGCCATTAAACAGATTCGCCTCGACCCAAATCATGCGGAAACGCCGATCATTGCCCTCACGGCCCTGGCAATGGATGGGGACAAAGAGAAATGTCTGGAGGCCGGGGCCAATAGCTACCTCAACAAACCGGTAAGGATGAAAGAGGTCATGGCGTCCATTGGAAAATTTTTAAACCCCGCTTCCCCTTAGCGTTTTTGATGAGTGGTATGAGAAAACTTTACTTTTTGCTGCCGGGATTGGGGGGCAAATTTGCCTGCGGGGGCCTGTGGGCAGAACTCAAAACCGTCAAACTCGCCCAGGCAGTCTGTGATGCGGCAGTGGTGACCTATAAAAAGCGCGAACCTGATACGTTGTTCTTGGATGATGTGCTAGGCAAAGAAAAATTCACTGACAGTATTTTTGTGATTAGTTGGGGATTTGATATTCCTAAATTAGCCAAAAAGCTTGCCGGGCATAACGTGATTTACCATGCCCACAGTTCTGGTTACGGGTTCGATTTACCCGCGTCTATTCCCATCATTACCGTTAGCCGCAACACCCTCGGTTACTGGGGACAACGATCGCCCCATTCCCTGCTGTACTATCTCCCCAATCACATTTCCGAAGACTTTATCAACCTCAACGGCGATCGGGATATTGATGTGCTAGTGCAGGCCCGCAAATCCTCCCATTATCTCCTCCACCAACTCATTCCCGCCCTCCAAACAGAATGCCATGTGCAGGTTATTGACCGCTACGTTCCTGACTTAACTGCCCTATTTAACCGCGCCAAGGTGTATCTCTATGACTCCGCCGAATACTGGGCCCAACAAGGAGTCAGTGAAGGCTTTGGGCTACAACCGATGGAAGCCATGGCCTGTGGTTGTCACGTCTTTTCCAGCGTCAATGGCGGCCTCTCGGATTACCTCGACCCCGGCTTTAACTGCGAAAAGATTGCCGGTTACGCCCTAGATTACGATCGCCATCGCATTGTACAAAC
>JAYKHU010000112.1:0-2629 GCA_035285105.1 Synechocystis sp. | reverse complement strand
CCCCGGTAATGCCCGTATTGGCAAACTCCACCCCCACCACTGGCGCACTAATCAAATTATCATCCAGAAAAATGCCCAAACTCCGCCCCGTACCGGCCACAGCCTGGGTTAATTCCGCAAACTTTTTGCCCCCTTCTTCGTCAAAGCGCAACGCCACTTCCCAACCCGTTCCAGCTTGATTGGGACTGGGGCGGGCATCGTCCAGCATTTTGCCCGTTAATCCCACCGGCTCAAACAGGTTTAACAACGCCTGATTGGATTCCTGGCGATCGCCGAGGAGGGTTTGGATTTGCTCCACATTATCCGGCGTACTGCCCGCTTGACGTAGGGCTGCAATTTCTGCATCAATTTGACGTTTAATACTGTATTCCGCTTGAAAGTCCCCTTCTGTGCCGGGTTTTTGTTGCTGAAACTCTAACTGGGCCGTCCCCCCTAAAATGCGTTCCGCCTGCCCCGGATCGGTCACCCCGGGCAGTTGTACCACCACTTGATTTTCCCCCGCCGTTTGCACCAACGGTTCCGACACCCCCAACGCATTAACCCGATTCTCAATCACCGTTTTGACCGCAATCAAACTTTCATCGGTAATGGTTTTAATCTCTTCAGTGGGCTGTACTTCAATGGTAAGCTGTGCCCCTCCCCGCAAATCCAAACCCAGTTGTAGGGGCAGTCGGTATAGAACCAAACCAGCGCCAATCACCAGGATCACAATTAATAGCAGTAGCCAACGCAGTCTTTGCATGGGAAGGGAAAGTGGAGGACAGTCTTAAATTCTAACGTGACCAGTGTACCGCTTTGTAATGCCCCTGCTGGCAATCCCATCTCCCTTTCCCTTTTTGATGGGCGAAGACCGTTAACGGAAATGCTATTCTAAGAAGTCTATGGCTAAAGACAAAGAACGCGTAAAAATTATCAGTGACAACCGTCAAGCCCGCTTCCTGTATGAGATTTTAGAAACCTACGAAGTCGGCATCGAACTGAAAGGGACGGAAGTGAAATCAGTCCGCGCCGGTAAAGTTAACCTGCGGGATGGATTTGCCACGCTGCGGGATGGGGAAGTTTGGCTGATGAATGTCCACATTTCCCCCTATGAGAAAAGCAGTCAATTTTTTAACCACGACCCCCGTCGCCACCGCCGCCTATTGATGCACAACTGGGAGATTCGCAAATTAATTGGTCAAGTTGAGCAAAAGGGATTAACTTTGGTTCCCCTAAAAATGTATCTCAAGGGCAGTTGGGTTAAACTCACCCTGGGTCTTGGGAGGGGCAAAAAAGTCCACGACAAACGGGAAACCCTCAAACGCCGTCAAGACGATCGGGATATGGCCCGGGCGATGAAACGGTATTAAACCGAAACTCTCCCGGTTGAGGGGAGAGCCTGACGTATCTATCGGTTAGCGTTTAGCTAACTTTTTGTTGCGGGCAATTTTACGCAACCGAATGGATTCTGGGGTAATTTCCACCAGTTCATCGGGGCCAATGTATTCCAGCGCCCGTTCAAGGTTCATTTCTTCAGGGGCCTGGAGTTGCACCAATTCATCCCCCGTGGCGGATCGGTGGTTGGTTAATTGTTTGGTTTTGCAAACGTTAAGTTCCACATCCTGGGGTCGGTTATGTTCCCCGATGATCATGCCTTTGTAAACCTTCGTGCCGGGAGTAATAAAGAAAACCCCTCGGTCTTCGGCATTTTTCATGGCATAGAATGTGGCCACCCCTTCTTCAAAAGAAATCATCACACCGTTGTAGCGGGTTTCTAGATCCCCACTCATGGGACGGTATTCCAAGAAGCTGTGGTTCATAATCCCTTCCCCCCGGGTAATACGGATGAAGTCGCCCCGAAAACCGAGTAACCCCCGGGCGGGAATCACGAATTCAAGCTGAGTACGACCGTTGACGCCGGTTTGCATATCCTGCATTTCTCCCCGGCGTTGACCCAGGCGTTCAATGCAAGATCCCACCGCTGCTTCGGGGACATCCAATACCAAATATTCCACCGGTTCACAGGGCTGGCCATTCACTTCGCGGAAAATGACCTGGGGTTGGGAAACTTGGAATTCGTAACCTTCCCGGCGCATGGTTTCGATCAAAATACCGAGGTGTAGTTCCCCCCGACCAGAGACGAGGAATTGTTCCGCACTTTCTCCATCTTCCACCCGCAGGGCAACGTTGGTTTCCAGTTCCCGATTCAGGCGATCACGGATTTGACGGGAGGTGACAAATTTGCCTTCTTGACCAGCAAAGGGGGAATTATTAACGGAAAAGGTCATTTGCAGCGTCGGCTCATCCACCTTAATCAGGGGTAACGCCTGGGGTTCATCGGGACAGGTCAACGTCTCCCCAATGTTGGCATCAGCAAAACCGGCGATCGCCACAATGTAACCAGCGCTGGCTTCTTCGAGTTCAATGCGTTTGAGGCCTTCAAACCCTAATAATTTCGTCACCCGTCCCTTGGCGATCGTGCCATCTTCTTTGACTAAAGCTGCCTGTTGCCCGGCTTGTATCGTGCCGTTATGGATGCGGCCAATGATAATCCGGCCCAGATAATCGGAATAATCCAGAGTGGTAACTTGTAATTGTAACGGTTTAGAGGCATCCCCGGCCGGCGGCGGAACATGGTGCAAAATCGCCT
>JAYKHU010000111.1:0-9356 GCA_035285105.1 Synechocystis sp. | reverse complement strand
CTTTTGCCAAAAGTGATTAAATAAATCTTGGTTAAGGTGGGCATGGGAACCATACAAGTGCGCTAATTGATAAGCCCATTGACTGCGGACAGAAACCTCAATTCGTTCAATCGCATCCAAAATTAATAAACGTAGCTCACGATCAAAAATATAAAGATCCAAGACATTCTGAAATTCCGTTCCAGCGATAAATTGGTGTGTAGTAGAGCTATTGTCCTCAAATACCAACCAGTAAGCTCTTAGGCGATAATAATTCAGATGTTGAAGATAAAATTTTGCCTGATGGCGATCGCCAACAATCATTCCCCTCGATATCAATATTTCAAGCTGTTTATCAAGGGTTTTGGGATTTTTACTGAAGGATTTTGACATCCATACTCACAGAAAAAGAGTAACCCGCCTATTTGAGCTTGCATCAGAGGCTTGGCGGGTTTTGTTACTTAGATCTTTACACAGCAAAAATAGAAATGTCAACCATTATTGGGAAGTAGAATCTGATTGACTGACAAAATTTAAGGGTTAGGGGCCGAAAAGTTTACAGAGAGGGAGTTTTTGGGAAAAAAGAGAGAGTAAGCATTCTAAGCTTAAGTATCACTCGAAGATGAGAACGCTATGAAAAAACTCAGTTATGCATTATAGAGCAGATCTTTATATAATCGCCAACAGTCTTGCACTTTAAGAAGGCAGGGCAAAGCGAGGTCAGATTGATGACTTCCCCAGTTCTTCACATTTGAGTTCTAACATGAGGATCAAGTAGCCATAAAGTTTTCAGGAATTTTCCCATGAATATTTCAGCTAAGTCTTTTCTAATATTGGTGATTACGACTGGTTTGGGATGGGGCGGTACGACGTTAGCCACCAATGCACACCAGACCATTGCTAGTAATTCCAAGCAGGGTCAATACACATTTACTCAATTTCCTTCCCAAGAGGTGGCCAGCCGAGACGATGATTCCCATAAAGAGCGAGAAGATCATGATGATCATGATGATGATAAACACGACAAACACGATGAACATGGTGATGACGACTAGAAATATCTCTACGGCAAAGGCCAATGAGCATTAAAGCATGGGCTGGTGCTGTGGAATAGAAGTGGGGAAAGTGGGCGATCGCCGGCGGTCTGATTGATTCGGGTCGCCCCCACTCCCTAATCCCTATTCTTTGCAGCAAACCTGCGCTAAGCTTATTCGTGAGCATTTCTCGGTTGTACCTATGGACTTTTCTAGTAACGTTGCAGCGCAACTCAATGCGGGGACGATTTTGCCAGAGGGGATTATCATCATCACCCTGCTCCTTGTTCTTATTGTGGATTTGATTGGGGGGCGCAAAGTAGCGTTAGCCCTGCCCTATGTGGCGATCGCCGGTTTATTAGGGGCGACCGTTGCGTTAGTGTTAGCGTGGTCGAGTCCCGACAGTCTTGGCTTTATCGGTGCCTTTAACGGCGATAACCTCAGTATTGTTTTTCGGGCCATTATTGCCCTGAGCACGGTCATTACGATTTTGATGTCGGTGCGTTATGTCCAACAAACGGGCACGTCCTTGGCAGAATTTATTGCCATTCTTCTCACCGCCACCCTGGGAGGGATGTTCCTCTCGGCGGCCAATGAGTTGGTGATGATCTTTATTTCGTTGGAAATGCTCAGTATTTCCTCCTATTTGATGACGGGGTACATGAAGCGAGACCCCCGTTCCAATGAAGCGGCGTTGAAATATTTGTTAATTGGGGCCTCTAGCTCTGCCATCTTTCTCTACGGTTTATCCTTGCTCTACGGATTATCCGGCGGCGAAACCCAGTTATCAGCCATTGCGGCAACGTTGGTCAATGCTGACACCAGCGGTCAATCCCTCGGGTTGGCGATCGCCCTGGTGTTTGTGATTGCCGGGATTGCCTTTAAAATTTCTGCGGTGCCGTTTCACCAATGGACACCGGACGTTTATGAAGGATCTCCTACCCCGGTAGTGGCCTTTCTTTCGGTCGGTTCCAAAGCGGCCGGTTTTGCGGTGGCTATTCGTTTATTGGTAACGGCCTTTGGGGGCATCACCGCTGAATGGCACGTCATTTTTACCGCCCTTGCCGTGTTGAGTATGGTGTTGGGGAATGTGGTGGCCCTGGCCCAAACCAGCATGAAGCGAATGTTAGCCTACTCCTCCATTGGGCAAGCCGGTTTTGTGATGATTGGTCTGATTGCGGGTAGTAATGATGGTTACGCCAGCATGGTGTTTTACTTAATCATTTACCTGTTCATGAACCTCGGTGCGTTTAGTTGCATCATCCTCTTTACCCTACGCACGGGGAGTGATCAAATTAGTGACTACGCCGGGCTTTATCACAAAGATCCGTTGCTAACCCTGGGTCTAAGTGTCTGCCTGTTATCCCTGGGAGGAATTCCGCCCCTGGCCGGTTTCTTTGGCAAAATTTATATCTTTTGGTCCGGTTGGCAAGCGGGGCTGTACGGCTTGGTGTTACTGGGTTTAGTCACTAGTGTCGTTTCCATCTATTACTACATTCGGGTGGTGAAAATGATGGTGGTCAAGGAACCCCAAGAAATGTCCGATGTGATCAAAAATTATCCCCCCATCCAGTGGCAACTGGCGGGAATGCGTCCTCTCCAGGTGGGCATTGTGATGACCCTGGTGGCAACGTCTTTAGCGGGCATTTTAGCCAATCCCCTCTTCTCCCTCTCCAGCGATTCGGTTACCAGCACCCCGATGTTACAGGCGGCCTTAGACGTCCCCCAAGTGTCCACCCTCCCCATGCCCTAGGGGCGTTTACTGCTGTTGCAAAAATTGGTATAACCCTTGGACTCTACCCCTCTCCGGGTAGAGTTTTTTTATTTGGTCTGATTTTGTTCGTCATTTTCTAATGTTTGATATTAAAATTCAGCCAACACACCAAATTTTTTTGCTAACTAAATCCATTGAGGTGAGAGTTTCGTAATGATGGGAAATGACACAGTGAGAGTCGGTATTATTGGCGCATCGGGCTACGGCGGCATTCAATTGATGCGTTTGCTCTTGGAACATCCTCAGGTCACAATTACCTATTTGGCCGGCCATAGCAGCGCCGGTAAACCCTATACCGATCTTTATCCCCATTTAACCCATCGGGTGGATCTCACCATTGAACCCATTGACCTAGAGGCGATCGCCGATCGGTGTGACGTGGTATTTATGGGGCTACCCAATGGGTTGGCCTGCGATATGACTCCCGTGTTACTGGAAAAGGGATGCAAAGTATTAGATTTGTCGGCGGATTATCGCTTCCGCAACCTGAGTACCTATACCGAGTGGTACAAAAAAGAGCGTCAGGATCAGGCGGTCAACAGTCGGGCAGTGTATGGCTTACCGGAACTGTACCGAGAAGCGGTGAAAGACGCCCAATTAATTGGTTGCCCTGGGTGTTATCCCACAGCCAGTTTATTAGCCCTGTCGCCATTGCTAAAACAGGGGTTAATTGATCCCGACACAGTAATTATTGATGCCAAGTCTGGTACCTCTGGTGGTGGGCGGGAGGCAAAGGTCAATATGTTATTGGCGGAGGCGGAAGGGTCTTTAGGGGCCTATGGGGTGGCGAAACACCGTCATACCCCAGAAATTGAACAGGTAGCCAGTGATTTAGCGGGAACCGATTTAAAACTGCAATTTACCCCCCATTTGATCCCCATGGTGCGGGGTATTCTAGCCACGGTGTATGCAAAACTGCGGGATCCCGGGTTAGTGCGGGATGATCTGATCACCATTTACAGTGCCTTCTATCGCGCTTCCCCCTTTGTGAAGGTGTTGCCCCACGGTGTTTATCCCCAAACCAAATGGGCCTGGGGCACCAACCTCTGTTACATCGGCATTGAAACCGATCCCAGAACCGGCCGGGTGATTGTGCTCTCGGCGATCGACAATTTGGTCAAAGGGCAGGCGGGGCAAGCGGTGCAATGCTTGAATTTAATGATGGGCTGGGAAGAAGCGTTGGTATTACCCCAATTAGCGTTTTATCCCTAAACAAAGTGATTTATTACAAGCTGTAACACGACTTATTACAAGGTGTGAAGGATTGGTGCCATCTCCAGAAAGCGGTGGGACAATTTGAATAGTGGCAAGCTAGGGAAATAGGTTTGATCAGTCATGACCGGTCAAAAAACTTTTTTGATGGTATCAGCATTAACCCCATCTCCCCAGCACAATGGTTGCGTTGCAAACAAAATCTTTTGGCTCAATGGAGTCAGTTTAGAGTCACAAGAATGACGTCTTTGTTGCAAGCCCATCATCAAGGTTAACGATACTGTGCTCTGCCCTATCCAATGCCCATCGATTCTGGAGGAAATCATCCATGTTCTGGAAACTGAGACATAATTATCGCTTTTGGCTCTGTTATTTAAACCAACCTGTTTTCGGCAAACACTCCAAAAGCATTTGGCGACTCAAGCATTTTTGGTCAAGCTATCAAATTCAACTCCTAGAAGCCTGTTGGCAAAAAAGTCCTGTCAAAGAGCCGTCATCATGACCTCTGGGCTGAATTCATTGAGGAAGTTTGGTGCGACGTTAGTTATCATTCCTGTCTGCCATAACCCCTAAGCAACTGGGGGATGGGGAAGTGTCCCGGGCGATCGCCAGGAGGGTGAGAAACCGTTGTGTTATGATCGTGAAACTATCAGCTTTGTTTGCAAGCTTCCCCGCTAAATAACGTTTATGTCCCCATCAGAGTATCAAGAACCGGACATTAAAACCCCCCCCGTCGAAGTGGTTGACCCCAATGGGGATCCCTCCGAAACGGTGGTTGCCCAGTTAAAACAATACTGGTTACAGTTTCAACGGTGGTTTGACACCCTACCGGTTGTCGCTAAAGGCGCGGTGGTGATCGCCCTAGTGTTTGTGTCCCTGTCGATTTTGACTAAGGTGTTGCATCTGGTCGCCTCGTTAATTAGTGTCGGCATTTCGGCACTCCTTTTGTACGGGCTTTACCGGATTTTTCTTAAGCCCAATACCCCCGGTTAATGACGTCTCAGTTCAACCCCGTTGACCCCAGCCCCCCCTAGACAGAAATTTACCCCCTAGCCGTTATCCATGCCCCGTCCCCCAAAGTTGACCTACGACCGAGGGACTTTATTGTTACATCCTCCCCCCAAAGGAAAAGCCTGGGTGGAATTTGCGGATTGGGATGATCGAGTAGAAAAGTTTCGCATACCGGCCCATTGTTATCGCCCCCTTGTGGAACGGTTGCAGGCTGAGGGGACGGCCTTTATTGACGAAGCCAAAGCTTTTCAGCCCTTAGAATTAACCCCGGCGATCGCCCATCAGCCCTTTGAGCATCAAGAAAAGGCGTTGATCGCTTGGAAAAAAGCCCAACGGCAGGGGGTGATTGTCCTCCCCACCGCGGCCGGTAAAACCCTGGTGGCCCAATTGGCGATCGCCTCTACTCCCCGGAGTACCCTGATCCTGGTTCCCACCTTGGATTTGATGCATCAATGGTATGAGCAACTCCTCAAAACCTTCCCTGATGCGGATATTGGTCTCTTGGGGGGCGGTTCCAGTGATCGCTCCGCCATTTTAGTGGCCACCTACCACAGCGCCGCCATCCATGCCGAAACCCTTGGCAATCGCTATGGGTTACTCATTTTTGACGAATGCCACCATCTTCCCAGCACGTTTTTCCGTAGCATTGCTGAATTGGCGATCGCCCCCTATCGCTTGGGATTAACCGCCACCCCAGAACGCAGTGACGGCAGCCATGGCGAATTAGACCAACTCATTGGCCCCATTGTGTATCAAAAAGCAGTGGATGATTTAGCCGGTGGCACGTTGGCGGAACATCAGGTCATTCAAATCAAGGTCACCCTATCGGACATTGAACGGGCTAGATACGACCAAGCCCTCCAAACCCGCAACCAATTTTTAAGACAGCAGGGCATTTCCCTGGGGGGGATAGACGGATGGCAACAGTTTGTGCAGCGCAGCGCCCAGAGTGTTCAGGGTCGTCAAGCCATGTTAGCCCATCGTCAAGCCAAGGAAATTGCCTTGGGAACCCCGTCAAAATTACAGGTGTTAGCTAACCTCATTGGGCAGCATTACCCCGATCCGATGCTGATTTTTACCAATGACAACGCCACCGTCTACCAGATTTCCCAACGGTTTTTCGTTCCTGCCCTCACCCACCAAACCCCGGTGAAAGAGCGCCATTTAATCTTGGAACGGTTCCGTCAGGGGGATTATCGCATTCTGGCCACGTCCCATGTGCTTAATGAGGGGGTCGATGTCCCCAGTGTCAAAATTGCCGTGATTTTATCCGGTACCGGCTCCACCCGGGAATATGTGCAACGGTTAGGTCGGATCTTACGCCGTCATCCCGACGGGCAAAAACTGGCAATTTTGTACGAAGTCGTTGCGGAAAATACCAGTGAGGAAAGTACGGCCCACCGTCGCAAAGCCGCCAGCCGTTCTAAAACTGACCCCGCTCAACAACTCGCTTTGTTTCCCAGCCCCACGCTCCGGGCGGCGGAACCTACAACACCGTATCAAACAAATACCACCTCCCCCAATCCCCACCCTGATGACGATAAGGATTAACACAATATCAAAGAGGAGAGGCCCACCCAGTAGGGGGCGTAAGGACGGGAATTGTGCTGATAGAATAAAAACGGTATTGTCAATTACCAATTGCCCGCGCCGAGGTCCCCAGGGTTGAGACTAACCATAACGCCCCCCTTAACCTTGTTTCGTCGATTGCGTTTAAATTTCGTTTTACAAACTAAATAAATATGTCCTTATTTGATTGGTTCGCCAACCGAGAGAAATCGGAGCCGCCGGTACTGCAACCCCAACCCCAACAAGAGCGCGAAGTGGCGGATGGCCTCTGGACAAAGTGTCCGGTTTGCGGCGTTTTAACCTACACAAAAGATTTGCAAGTTAACTGGATGGTCTGTACGGAATGTGACCATCATATGCGGGTGGACAGTAACGAGCGCATTCGACAGCTAATTGATCCCAAATCCTGGCAACCGTTAAATGAGCATTTGCAGCCGACGGATCCCCTGAAGTTTAAAGACCGGAAATCCTACCACGACCGGATTCGAGACACCCAACGTTCTACCCAATTGACCGATGCGGTACAGACGGGGCATGGACGGTTAGATGGTTTACCCGTTGCCCTGGGGGTAATGGACTTCCGCTTTATGGGGGGCAGCATGGGATCGGTGGTGGGGGAAAAACTCTGCCGACTGATTGAATATGCCACCCTAGAGCGTCTCCCAGTGGTGATTATCTGTGCTTCCGGGGGGGCGCGGATGCAGGAGGGGATGTTGAGTTTAATGCAGATGGCCAAGATTTCCGGGGCCTTACAAAAACATCGGGCGGAAAAGTTACTCTACATTCCCGTATTGACCCATCCCACCACTGGGGGCGTCACCGCCAGTTTTGCTATGTTGGGGGATTTGATTTTAGCGGAACCCAAGGCCACCATTGGATTTGCGGGACGGCGGGTGATTGAACAGACCTTACGGGAAAAGCTACCCGATGATTTCCAAACGTCGGAATATTTGTTACACCACGGGTTTGTGGATGCCATTGTGCCCCGACCACAACTAAAACGCACCTTGGCTCAACTGATTAGTATTCATCAACCCTTTTATCCCATCTTGCCGCCGTTAAATACCGAGGGAAAACAGGTTAATCCTGAATTGATGCTGAACCATGTCCCCTTGTCTGGGGAGCGGTCGGTGTCCCTCGCTGAAGAGGAGTCCCCCACCAACGTCAGCCACTAACTTGTTGATTTCTAGCCTTTTGACCCATGACCACTTCCCTTTGGACGGCGATCGCCAGACAGATTAGTCAAGTGACGGGGCGACCGTTTACGGTTATTCAACGGCGATCGGTGAGTGGTGGCTGTATCAATCAGGGGTATTGTTTGCTGGGAGACGAAGAAAACTATTTCGTCAAAATTAACCAAGCCCACCAACTGGGGATGTTCCAAGCGGAGGCATTGGGACTAGAGGAAATGGCAGCCACCCAGACCATTCGGGTTCCCCGACCCATTTGTTATGGCAGTGAAGGAACCCAGAGTTATTTAGTGCTGGAATGGCTAGAATTTGGCCGGGGCAATAATGACAGTTGGTATCGTCTAGGGCAACAACTGGCGGCCTTGCATCAAGCCGGAGGCAGTGATCAATTTGGTTGGCAGCGCGGAAACGTCATTGGTTCTACCCCCCAATTAAATCCCTGGACAGGCAGTTGGGCTGAGTTTTTCGCGGAACAGCGTATTGGTTATCAGTTGCGATTAGCCCGGCGTAAAGGGGGCAATTTTCCGGATCCTGCCACCATTACGCCCCAAGTAACAGCCCTGCTCCAGGATCGTCAACCAAAACCCGCCCTAGTCCATGGGGATTTGTGGTCAGGGAATGCGGCCATCTTAACCACCGGCGAACCGGTAATTCTTGATCCTGCGACCTATTACGGCGATCCTGAGGTGGATATTGCCATGACCGAGTTATTTGGTGGTTTTCCCGCGGGTTTCTATCAGGGTTACAATGCCGTTTCCCCCTTGGATAGTGGCTATCAACGCCGCAAAACTTTGTACAATTTGTACCATATCCTCAATCATTTCAATCTCTTCGGCGGTGGCTATGCCCAGCAGGCCCAACAAATGCTCCGGCAAGGTTTCGCTTAATCCCTTGCCCCAGGCAACTTTCTAAGGCAGGATAACAATGGCAGATTTCCTGGCAAGAGGCATTATGTCCCATTCCTATCAATGTCGTATTTACGTTACCCTCCGTCCCTCGGTGCTGGATCCCGCCGGAACCGCTGTGCAATCAGGCCTAAAACAGTTGGGTTATGACACCGTTGACCAAGTCAGAATTGGTAAATACATTGAGCTAACCCTGAGTGCCCCCAATCAAGCAACTGCTGAAAAGCAATTAGACGTCATGTGTGACCAACTGTTGGCAAATACAGTGATTGAAAATTATCGGTTTGAAATTTTGGCTAACGAGGCGATCGCAGTATCATGACCAGTTTTGGCATTATTGTTTTTCCGGGGTCTAATTGTGATCGGGACATTGCCACCGTCACCCAGGGGCTACTGAATCAACCGACCCGCTTTATTTGGCACCAGGAAACGGACTTAAACGACATTGACGTGGTGGTGCTACCGGGGGGATTCAGTTACGGGGATTATCTCCGCTGCGGGGCGATCGCCCGATTTTCACCGATTATGCAGGCCATCAAAGCCCATGCCCAGGCGGGCAAGAAAGTGATTGGTATTTGTAATGGCTTTCAAGTGTTAACCGAAGTTGGTTTGCTACCGGGGGCCTTAATCCGTAATCGGGATTTACATTTCATCTGCGATCAAGTCCCCATCCGGGTAGAAA
>JAYKHU010000110.1:0-10101 GCA_035285105.1 Synechocystis sp. | reverse complement strand
AAGCAACCCTCAAACAAGCGGCCAATAATTACTTTTCCTTGGGACGAATCTCCACCGATGGCCAGGAAATGGTGATCCGGGCCCGGGCATTAATCCACCCCCAACCGGGCGTTAGTAAACCGTTATATGTGGGGGAAGCCTACAGAACGTTGGGGACAAAAGATACTGATCAGATTGACGTTAAATTAAATTCCAAGGCTTTGAAAGAATTGGCGCAAAATCAAGCGGTGTAGCTGGGATCAGACAGTGACGCGACGGATTAGTCCCTTCTCAATTCTCCTAGGCATCCCATCATGAAAGACTTTTTCAAACAACTCTGTGCCAGCTTTGTGGGTACGATCGCCGCAATCCTCATTTTGCTGAGTTTTGGGACCGGTAGCATCATTTTCTTGGTGTTGCTCCTGTCTTCCACTGGGGAAATTGCCCTGGAAGAAAACACCGCATTGGTGTTAGATTTATCCGTTCCCATTCGTGACACCAATCCCCCCCTCAGCTTGAGTCAGAGTTTATTAACGGAAAAAGAGAGTTCCGTTCCCCTCCGCACGGTGGTGAATGCCATTGAACAGGCGGCCCAAGATGACCGCATTGTGGCCCTGTTGATTGATGGGCGTCAGGGCGATGAGGTGAGTGGTTATGCCAATTTAAGGGACGTTCACCAGGCGCTGGTCAAGTTTAAACAAGCCGGCAAAAAAGTGATTGCCTATGGCTTAACTTTCAGTGAACCGGGCTATTATTTGGCCTCCACCGCTGATCAGGTGCTGCTCAATCCCCTGGGCGGTGTGGAACTCAATGGGCTAGGGGCCGAACCGATGTTTTTAACCGGCGCCTTTGAAAAGTACGGCATCGGGGTGCAAACGGTACGGGTGGGAACCTACAAAGGGGCGATCGAACCCTTTACACGCCAAAATCTCAGCCCCGAAAATCGCGAGCAACAACAGGCCCTATTGGATCAGATTTGGCAGGGTTATCGGGAAACCGTCGCAAAAAACCGTAATCTCTCGTCCGCCCAAATTCAGGCGATCGCCGATCAAGACGGGTTATTGTTTGCGGAGGGGGCCACGGCCAATCAGTTGGTCGATCAAGAAATGTATTGGGATCAGGTCTTAGATGAACTGAAAAAAGCAGGGGTGGAAATTAATGCCCCGGCGCTACCCGATACCCAGACAGAAAAATCGTTCCGCCACATCAGCTTAAAGGACTATCAAACCCTGTGGGAAACGGAACAAATAGTTGATAAAAATGCCGGTAAAATTGCCATTGTTTACCTAGAAGGGGCCATTGTGAATGGCAACGGCACCTGGCAAACCGTCGGTGGCGATCGCTATAGCAAACTACTGCGGGAAATCCGGGCCGATCAAGACATCAAAGCGGTGGTTTTACGCATTAATAGTCCCGGTGGTAGTGCCAGCGCAGCGGATATTATCTGGCGGGAAGTGGATTTACTACAACAACAAAAACCAGTGATTATTTCCATGGGGAACGTCGCCGCCTCCGGGGGATACTGGATTGCCACCGCGGGGCAAACAATTCTAGCCCAACCCAGCACAGTTACCGGCTCCATTGGGGTCTTTAGCCTGTTATTTAACGTAGAGGATTTAGGCAATCGGGTCGGGTTAACCTGGGATGAAGTCACCACAGCGAAGTTAGCCAATTTAGGGTCAACGGTGAGTCCCAAGTCAGACCTAGAGTTAGCGGTGTATCAACGGGCGGTTAACCGGGTTTATGAGCTTTTTATTGATAAAGTCGCAGAATCCCGTAATTTATCCCCCGAACAGGTCAATGCCATTGCCCAGGGTCGGGTTTGGACTGGGGAAGCGGCGCAAAAGATTGGTCTGGTGGATCAATTAGGGGGGTTAAATACCGCATTGACTGTGGCCGCTGAGCAAGGGAAATTGGGGTCAATCTGGCAGGTAGAAGAATATCCCGCCCGCAAAGGGTTAAATGTGTTGTTGTTGGAAAACTTAGGACAAAGCCTGGCCCCCCTGTTCACCGCCCATCAAACCCCTTTACCCGAACCGCTACAGGCCCCCTGGCAACAAGTGACAACGGAATGGCAGCAGTTAAGCCATTTCAATGATCCCCAAGGAATCTATGTCCGTTTACCCTTTTGGTTACAGTTTGACTAGGGGGTCAGGACTAAGCATTGCGTAGGGCCACGATGGGGTCAAGTTTGGCGGCGCGACGGGCAGGAAACACGCCGAAAAATAAGCCAATGCCCCCGGAAATGGTCAAGGAAACCCCGATCGCCAGGGGAGAAATCACCGTGATTAGGGGGGAAACACTGCCCACAATCCAGACCAGCCCTACCCCGATCACCACCCCAATCACTCCCCCGGTGGCGGACACAATCACCGCTTCGATTAAAAATTGACTGAGAATATCCTGTTCTGCGGCCCCAAGGGCTTTGCGGAGACCAATTTCCTGGGTGCGCTCCGTCACGGAAACTAACATAATATTCATCACCCCAATTCCCCCCACAATTAGGGAAATACTGGCGATCGCCGCGAGGAGCAGGGTTAGGCTGCCGGTAATTGTGCCGACAATATCCAACATTTGCTTGGCGGAACTGACCCCAAAATCATCTTCGCCGTTTTGAATTTTGTGGCGGAGTCGTAACAGGTTTTCAATTTGAAACGTTGCGGCCCGAATGGCCTCCCCATCTTTGGCTTTGACATTAATCCAACTTAATTCAATGCCGTAGGGAGAGGTTTTACCGACAATTTGCGCCACCATGGTATCCAGGGGAATAAAAATACCTTCATCCTGATTACTGCCCAAGGTAGATCCTTTCGTTTCCATCACCCCAATAATTTCAAAACTAATATTATTAATCCGAATGGTTTGTCCCAAAGGGGTTTGAGTCTTATAGAGGCGATCGGCAATGTCTGAGCCAATCACCGCCACCCGCCGGGCCCGTTCCAAATCCAAGATATTTAAAAACCGTCCTTGATCGACATAAAAACTCCGAATGCGGGGATATTCCGGCGTTGTTCCTATCACCATGGCGTTGGTGTTGAGATTGCGGTGGGACACTAATAACCGACGATTAATTTCCGGGGCCACCCCGTCCACACTGGGCACCTGGTCGGCGATCGCCTCGGCATCGCTTAATACTAAAGTCCGAGGGAGATTGAAACTCGCCCGTCGATTGCGTTGGGAACCGGGCAACACAAACATCACATTGGGGCCTAAACCCTCCAGTTGGGATGACGCTAACTTTTGCGTTCCCTGGCCAATGCCCAACATGGCCACCACCGACGCATTACCAATGACAATGCCCAACATGGTCAGACTACTGCGGAGTTTATTGGCCAACAACATACTGGTGGCCATCTTCAAACTTTCGCGGAATTCAATCATGATCAATTTTCCTCGGGTTCCATTACATCTTCGCTGCCTTCGGGGAGATCGATAAAGACCCGTTGTCCCCGTTTGATGCCCGACAGAATTTGGGTTTCATCGTCCAATACCAGACCGATGGTGACCGGTTGGAATTCGGGTTTGTTTTCCTCATCGGGAACCATAACCCCAGTTTCCCCTCCCAGGGTAACGATCGCCACGGTGGGCACCGTGAGGGCATTTTCCAAGGATTGTCCTTTAAACACCACATCGGCATTCATTTTGGAGCGCAGTTGATTTTGGCCGGTGACCAGGCCAATGGTGACTTCAAAGGAGGTGACATTATTCTCCACGATCGCCTCGGGGGCCACACGAATTACCCGCCCTTCAAACACTTTGTTGGGAAAGGCATCGGCGGTAATGTCCACCGGTTGACCGGCTCGCAGGGTGGAAATGTCCACTTCTGGAACTTTGGCAACAATTTCTAACCCCTTAGCCAGGGCCACAATAGACGTTGAGGTGGCGGAGGCGGTGCTAGAGGCGGAGGTGGTGGGGGTCACAAACGCCCCCACCGTGGCGAATTTTTGGGTAATGATGCCATCGAAGGGGGCCCGGATGAAGGTGTCTTGGTAAACGATTTGGCTCCGTTTTAACTGGGCTTCCGCCGCCGCCGCCGAGGCTTTCAAGCGGTCTAATTCGTCTGGGGCGGTGGCTTCCCGCTGTTGTAGGGCCGCTTTTTGGGCCCGCAATCCCTGTTCTGCTTCGGCGATCGCCCCTTGCAGTTGGGCCATGTCCGCCTGAATTTGTTGCACCTCCGGGGAAGCCGTGGTTTTAGCGCTTTCTAAACGGCTGAGGGCTTCAAACACTGCGGCCTGGGCACTGAAATATTCATTGGACAATTCATCATATTGATCCTGGGAAATGGCCCCTTCCTCCAGAAGGGTAAGGTTACGATTACGTCGGGTTTCCGCCAGTTTTAAGCGGGATTCCGCCGCCCGCAGTTGGGCCCGCAATTGGTCAATATCCCGGGGAATCCGGGCTTGGGCTTGTTTTAACCGTTCCTGGGCGCTGGCGAATTGGGCCCGGGCCTGGGCCACCCGGGTCATTGCTTGGTTAACCTGGGCTTCCAGTTGATTGAGTTCCGCTGGAATTTTTGCTTGGGCCTCTTCAAATTGGGCGATCGCCGCTTGGAGTTGGGCCTCGGACTGCATCCCATCCGCCAGTAATTCCTGATTTTCCATCACAGCGATGGGGTCCCCCTGTTTGACCCCATCCCCCTGTTCCACAAACAGCTTTAGTAAGCGACCGGGGGTTTTGGGACTGATATTCACCGTCTGTTGGGGTTGCACCGTCCCACTGGCTTCAATTTCCACCGCCAGGGTACTTTCCGATGCCACCACCGTGTACTCTTCTAAGGTTTGGTCGGTCCCCGGGGTAAAGGCAAGGCGATAGGTGAGAATACCGACCCCCACTACGCCTGCCCCCAATAAAGCCAGAATGATGGGTAAAGGATTCTTTTTCAACGACGCAGACAGGGGCATAGCCATATACTCGCGGGGCGTGATTGTACACGCAGGCTTTTAAAAAGGGTTAACGGTAAGATGATCGTAACAAATCGTTACGCGATTACTGGCTTTATTGTTTCGTTTCTTGTTTACATGACCCTTTCCGACTCTTCACCGCCCCCCTCCCTGACCCGTTTTGTCCAGGAAAAACTGCTGCTCGGTAATCCCCCCAGCTGGGAACTGTTTGCCATTCTCAGTATTTATTTTGTCCAGGGAATATTGGGCCTATCCCGCCTAGCCATCAGTTTTTTCCTCAAGGATGAATTGGGATTAAGTCCCGCTGCCATGGGGGCATTAATTGGGTTAGGCGCCGCCCCCTGGGTAATTAAACCGATTTTGGGCTTACTTTCCGATACCCTCCCCATTTTGGGTTACCGACGACGGTCATACCTGTTGCTGTCGGGATTGATGGGGAGTGCCAGTTGGCTCTTATTTGCCAGTTGGGTGGAAACAGCGACCCAAGCGGGTTTGGTGTTATTGTTAACCTCCCTCTCCGTGGCGATCGCCGATGTGATTGTGGATTCCTTGGTGGTGGAGCGGGTACAAAATGAGTCTTTGGCCCGGGTGGGATCGTTACAATCCTTAACCTGGGTGGCGGCGGCGATCGGGGGAATTATTACCGCCTATGCCAGTGGTCTGCTGTTGGAATGGTTTAGTACCCGCACCGTCTTTTTGATTACGGCGGTTTTTCCGTTGTTGACCGTGGGGGCGGCATTTTTAATTCGGGAACAATCCACGGCGATCGTCGGTAACGCCCCAGCCCCTCAGCCTAAGGAGCAAGTTCGGTTAGTGTGGCAGGCCATCCGTCAAAAAGCGATTTTGCTCCCCACCCTCTTCATTTTCGTGTGGCAAGCCAGTCCCAGCGCGGAATCCGCCTTTTTCTACTTCACCACCAACGAATTGGGGTTTGAGCCGGAATTTTTAGGACGGGTGAGGTTAGTAACCAGTGTGGCCGGGCTGGTGGGCGTGGGCATTTACCAAAAATTTTTAAAAACCCTCCCCTTTCGGGTTATTTTCGGCTGGAGTACGGTGCTATCCAGTGCCCTGGGCATGACAACCCTGATCCTAGTAACCCACACTAATCGGGCGATCGGCATTGATGACCACTGGTTTAGTTTGGGGGATAGTGTGATTTTGACGGTCATTGGTCAGATTACCTTTATGCCCATTCTGGTCCTGTCGGCCCGTATCTGTCCCCCCGGCATTGAAGCCACCTTCTTTGCCCTGTTAATGTCGGTGATGAATTTATCAGGGGTGATGTCCTTTGAGTTGGGATCTGGGTTAACCCATCTTTTGGGGGTAACGGAAACAGAGTTTAAAAATTTGGCGTTGTTGGTGTTAATTACTAACCTCTCGACCCTATTGCCCCTACCCTTTTTAGGGCTATTACCCAAGGAGGATCCCCAGGCGGAGATTGAACGAGAAAATCCCCCCAGTCCTCCCTTACCCGTTGCCGAGGTGTTTGAACCCCATCCCGTGGGAACGATGAGCGATCAAAAATTTTTGCCGGAATTAATGCCCGATCGCCGTCGTTAAGCCATCTTTTTAGCGGCATTGGCTAAGGCATTGACCACACTGTCCGAATAGGGTTTAATCATCCACCAAATCACCGGCGACAACCACCCCCGCAAAATGACCGAATAGGTAATGTAAGTGCCATACAACGTGGACTCAATTTGGTAAGTGATTTTTTGCTCCAATCCCGGAATGGCCAGCACCCGGAGACTGAGTAAGTTACCCGGTCGCACATTCTCCACAAACAGACGCACCGGAATGGGGGTCAGCCGAGTCACCGCCTGTAAAATCAACCCGGGTTTCGCGATCAACCCCATCGGGGCATTGGTTTTGGCAAACAAAGGATGCCAAGAAATATCTGCCATGTTGACCAATTGTTGCCACAGCACATCAATGGGAACAGAACTAAGTCGGCGATAGGTTTTCGTTAAGGCGTAGCGACGAGCAACCTTCAAAGGGGGGCGAAAACGATGAAACATATTGATTGAAACCCTGTCTTCTCGAAACCGCTGGTGTTTACCCTGCTGCTTAGCAGCTTAATGCAGCGCCTGACGGAAGTTCAGCACGGTTAATATTAAGATACATTGTGGGCGATTTACGGCGGGGTGAGCGGGATCGTAGAGTGATGAATGGGTTGATTGCCGAGATTCAGGCGACGTCCCCTATTCATTGTGCAGTTTAAAAAACGTTTCTTAGCATTTCCATTATGACGGTTTCTCCAGTAACGCCGGCGTCCCAGGCCACCCCCCACTCGCTCCCCCCCACCGACGCTAAACAACGGGTCAGCACCTTGATGAAGTCGCTTCAGGATGAGATTTGCCAAGGGTTGGAAGCCCTGGATGGAAAGGGAAAATTCCAAGAAGATAGTTGGCAACGGGAAGAAGGGGGCGGTGGGAGATCGCGGGTCATGCAGGACGGTGATGTCCTAGAACAGGGGGGCGTTAATTTTTCTGAGGTCTGGGGGAAATCCCTGCCACCGTCGATTTTGAAACAACGTCCGGAAGCGGAGGGTCATGAATTTTATGCCACCGGCACCTCCATGGTGTTACATCCCAAAAACCCCTATATTCCCACGGTTCACCTCAATTACCGTTACTTTGAAGCAGGGCCTGTGTGGTGGTTCGGCGGCGGAGCCGATTTGACCCCTTATTATCCCTTTGAAGAAGATGCGGCCCATTTCCATCGCACCTTAAAAGGGGCCTGTGATCAGACCCACGGGGAGTTTTATCCGGTGTTCAAACGCTGGTGTGATGAATATTTTTACCTCAAACATCGTCAGGAAATGCGGGGCATTGGGGGCATCTTTTTTGATTATCAAGATGGCAAATCCCCTTTATATCGAGGCCCCGATCCCGACGGACTTGCTGCCCAATACAGTCAGAGTTTGATTCCCATTGATCCCCTCAGTTGGGAAGACTTATTCCAATTTGCCCAACGCTGTGGCCAAGCCTTTTTACCGGCCTATGCTCCCATAGTGGAAAAACGTCGCAACACAGAATACGGCGATCGCCAGCGGCAGTTCCAGTTGTATCGCCGGGGACGCTATGTGGAATTTAACTTGGTGTATGACCGGGGCACCATTTTCGGCTTGCAGACCAATGGCCGCACAGAATCTATTTTGATGTCCTTACCCCCCTTAGTCCGGTGGGAATATTGCTATGCCCCTGAATCCGGAACCCCCGAAGCCGCCTTAACGGAGAAATTTCTAATTCCCCAAGATTGGGCTAATTGGCGATCGGCTTAAGCATTTGTCATAAATTGATCCCAAGGTTCCATTGCGGTGGAGCCTATTTTTGTCGTGGTAAAGCCAAGCCTTTTAAACTGAATAAACAAGTCGATAAGAGCTATGCAAATCACCCTAGATATCCCCGACAACATTGCCCAACAGCTTCACCCCCTCCAGGGAGACCTGCCGCAAATATTAGCCCTCGGCATGCGGCAACTGAACGCGAATCCTTCCACGGGCTTTTCTGGACTCACTGAAATTTTGGAATTCCTAGCCCAACTGCCTAGTCCACAACAAATTTTAGATCTGCACCTTTCCCCTACCCTGCAAGCTGAGGTCGAAACTCTCTTAGAAAAAAATCGCACCCAAGGTTTAACCGACGAAGAACAACGCCTTTGGCAACAATACGAATTTATAGAACACCTCGTACGATTGGCAAAAGCCCAAGCCTTACTCAAACTCCAGCTCCATGAGTAAAAGCTACGTTTCCCCATCCCTGCGACGCATCGTGGGCGATCAAGCTAACCATTGCTGTGAATATTGCCTCCTTCCCGAAACCCTATCCCTGTCAACCCACCACGTTGATCACATCATTGCCGAAAAACATGGCGGCGATACCACCCTAGATAATTTAGCTTTTTCCTGTTCCCTCTGTAACCAAGCCAAAGGGAGTGACATCGCCTCCATCGACCCTCATACAGGGGAAACCGTTAGACTTTACAATCCCAGGAAAGATAGCTGGACAGATCACTTTACCCTTGAAGTCGAAAGCGGACTTATTCAACCCCAAACGGCGATCGGGCGAGTAACAGTAAAATTACTGCGTGTTAATCGGATAGAAAGCCTGCCTGTTCGTCAAATTTTGATAAAAACTGGGTATCTTCCCCATGAACATTGAGCAATTTTTAGTGCGTTATCAAATGCGGCTATTTCGGGGAGAGGAGTTGATTGTTTCCCGGGTATTTCCTGATTTATCCCTCACAGCGGAGCAGGTACTGACCGCCACCTTCTAGGCTCAGCGTTTTTGTAACCCTAAAATTCACCAGGCTTTGGGTTTAAACTTCTCGTCATTGAGAATCACCAAATCTTCCCCCGATTGAGCAATGACAAATAATCCCTGACGGTAAGCATAACGGGCCACATCGGTGGGAATAACCGCTGTTGTTGCCATGGTGGTTGGGTTGGATGTTGATCTTGACTGTATTTTAGGGGATAGTAAGCTAGGCTTGCGGGCGGCTGTCTCGTTGGTTGGCTCTGCCTTTTACCCTAATTTCACCGGTGTTCCCATGACTGCCCCTTTAACCCTCAATCTAGTCCAAGGATCGGTTAGTTTCCGTTTTAATCCGGAGGCCGCAGTGGCACTGAAAGCTGAGCTAAGTCAGTTAGTCGATCGCCTCAAGACGATCGCCGTTCAGGTCAATCAGGGGGGGAGACCGGAGAAGCAGGAGACGATGGAGTATCGCTATAGCGGTGATGTGTTTTTGGAAGTTTTTTGTAATCCCAATATTTATCCCAGTCCCTTTGCGGCCAAGGTCTTGTTAACGGTGCGGGATGACCGGATTCGCCTGACAACGGAGGCTGAATTGCCCCAGTTAATTGATGATCTCAATACGTTCCTGACCTGAAGACGGGACTCATTCAAGGCGATCGCCGTTTTTTTGTGGTTCCGTCAAGGACAATCGATACGTTAGTGAAAATTTGTGTGATATCTCACAAAACCCCTTGGCATTTAGGGAACAGGTATTAAGATTGTAATGGGCAAAAATTGGATGATCTAATTTCCCACCACTCCTCCGCCACCCTTCGTATTTCCCATTGCAGTTTGGCAATCCCTAACATGAAGACGCGACCCGTATTCCCTCTCTTAACAAGTTCTCTACTGCTTTTGAGCGGAGGCTGTGGCTTTTTCCCCTTCCCCGGCGGCAACGACACGGCCCAATCCCCGGAACCCCCGAC
>JAYKHU010000109.1:0-18342 GCA_035285105.1 Synechocystis sp. | reverse complement strand
TCCCTAACATGAAGACGCGACCCGTATTCCCTCTCTTAACAAGTTCTCTACTGCTTTTGAGCGGAGGCTGTGGCTTTTTCCCCTTCCCCGGCGGCAACGACACGGCCCAATCCCCGGAACCCCCGACGCCGGGTCAGGCACCAGACGCCCCGCCGCCAGTGCCAGTGCCTCAGTCAACACCCTTACCTGATGTTGATATGGCGGCATTGGGATTGATCCCTCCAGTCACCCCAGCCCAGCGTCGTTCGGAAATAGCCGTCGGTCGGACTAATCCTTTTGCGCTTATTCCTGTGCAAGCGACGTTACGGCAATCCGTCTGCCAAATTGAACCAATGTCTGAAGAGGAGGCGGGGAAAGGAAATACGCCGTCAGAAGCGGTGGTCACCAAAGCGGCAAAGCCAACCACACCGGTAAGTCAGTCAGAAGCGAAAACGAATGGGGCGACCCTAACGTCAGGGACAACAACTATGGCGCCGCCAGCCCTTAATGTTGAACCTTTGTATCCTAACGATGCTAGGGCGGTGGTGGTTTCAGGTATTGTCCAAATTGAACAAAAGGATTTTGCCATTATTAAAGCGCCCGGTGAAGCGGTGGCCCGCCATGTCACTGTTGGCGATCGCCTGGCAGGGGGAAAAGTGCGGGTAACGGCCATCAATGCCAGTCAGAGAGAGCCGGGGGTTGTCCTCGAACAATTTGATCAAGCGGTTATTCGGACTGTTGGAGAACCAGCGCTACCGCCCTTAACCTCACCCCCTCCCGGCAACGACGGGATGATCACCATTACCAATCCCGATGGCACCACCGTTCAGATACCGGCTGCTATAGCCCAGCAACAACTAAGTGGCACCGGCACGCAAACAGCAAAACGTCCTGTTCAACTTCCCTTGGAACGGGTAGCCCTTAGAGGATCAGATGCTGAAGATGGGGGATACGGTGAAATTCGCAACCTGGCGGTGTTAAAGTTAGGGGTCAACCGACGGGGTAGTAACTTAGTCAACTCCACGGGGATTTTGTGCAATGCAGGGGATGAAGCGTTAAAGGTTCGTCGGTTAACGTTCCAAGTGGAAGATCCAGAAGATAATACGATCCTGGATAGTATTCAGGTTTTACTTGGGCGAACCTATTCCATTCAAACTGGTCAAAAACTGGAATTTGATGGTGCCGCACCGGTTTTCCGGGGGCGATCGCCGGAAGATGTGGTCGTCAAACTCATCGACTGGAGTTCGGACGAAAAGTGAAGCCCATCTTGAGTTGAGTTTTCGGGGTGATTTTTGGGAAAAGGGAAGATGTTTTACAATATGAGGGTTATTTTTGTATGAATTTTTGTTGATATTTTGAGAAGGGAGGTAAATTCATGGCCACTGACGTGTTAACCAAGCCCAATAGTAGTTCCCAAACGATCCGTAAACCGGCCCCCCGTTATCGGGTCATCCTCCACAACGATGATTTCAACTCGATGGAACATGTTGTTCAAACCTTGATCCAAACCGTAGCGGGCCTCACCCAACCCCAAGCCGTGGATATCATGATGGAAGCCCACACCAATGGGATGGCCCTTGTGATTACCTGTGCGTTGGAACATGCAGAATTTTACTGCGAAACCCTGCGGAGTAATGGTTTGTCCAGCACCATTGAGCCGGACGAATAAAGCGGATACGGTTTTTAGCTTGTTAATTTCGTTTCAGCGATCAACGACTGTTCTGTAATCACTGATGGAGAGTCCTCCTGTGGGTAGGGGGACTCTTTATATTGAGTATCAATCAAGTCTTTCCCCCGTAATTCCTGTGAAAACCAACCTGGGCATGGCGATCGCCAATTTACCAACTCCCTTAAGAATTGCGAGTTTTTTGCTGTTTTTACTGAGCAATTGGTTACCGATCGCCGTGCCGGTCTATTTACTGATTGACGACGACAATTTACGCACCATTCTGGTGATGGCGGCGTTATTTGTCACCTTTTTAGGACAGTTAATTTTTTGGAGCCATTGGCGTTATCAAACCCCCCTATCCTTGGCGGCCTATCAGGTCTATGGGTTGGGCTGGAATCGACGCCAGGGGCGGGAATTATTGCAGGGGTTGGGGTTGGGGTTTGCGTTTACCTTCGGATTATTTAGCCTCGCGGCACTACTTGGCTGGGTGACGCTACTATCCAGTTCCCAGCGACTGTGGTTAACGATCGCCGAGGGGAGTTTAACGGGGTTAGGGGTGGCCTTTGCTGAGGAATTATTTTTTCGGGGTTGGTTGCTGAAGGAATTGGAGACAGGTTACTCCCCCCGGGTTGCTTTGGTCAGTAATGGCTTGATTTTCGCTGGTTTGCATTTTTTAAAACCCCTCTCTGAAGTCATCCGCACCCTACCGCAATTTCCCGCCTTGGCCCTGCTAGGATTTTGCCTGGTAATTACTAAACGTCGCCATGGCGATCGCCTGGCCGCCAGTGTGGGCCTCCACGGGGGATTAGTGTGGGCTTATTACATTATCAATGTGGGGGGATTAGTTGCCTATACCGAACGGGTACCGGAATGGGTAACGGGCATTGATCGCAATCCTCTCTCTGGGTTACTCGGGATCAGTTTCTTGGTGTTACTGCTCCTGTGGGTGAGTCGCGGTGCATCCCCACCCCAAATGGCAGCGGATACTCCCCCTTCCCCTGGCGATCAATGGGGATCAAGATAATAATTTCGGATCTTCACAAAAGTTTATGATATTGTTTGGTATAGTTAGATACGGGGAAAAGGGATTGACTTTTCTCGATGCATATCTTCCATCCCGCCCCCATTGCTATCTCGTCAACTCAGCGCTCTGATACTTGGCTGACGATTTTCGTTCTCCTCTGGGTTTTGCTGGCGATTTCGGGGCTCTGCCCTCCATCCATGTAACGCTTTCTTCGTCTACTGAACTATGCTTGTTCTATCTTTGCTATCGCTCGTTCTAGCATCCGTGTCTGCCTTCCTCTATCTCAACATTCAAGAAGAGGCGATCCGAGCATCATTAGGATGTGTGGCGATCCTGTCAATTTTGGTGACGCTATTTTTAGGACCTTGGGCCTTGAAATTAACCCTAGTCGCTGTGCCCTTTGGGTTAGAGCGGTTTTATCGTTTTTCCCAACCCTCTTCCATTGATTAGGTGACGCTAATCGTCCCCCTCTGTTTGGGCAGCGGGCTTTTGAAAGAGGAGTTGAACCCCCAACAGGATTAGACCGATCGCCACAAAGGCAAAGATAAAAGTTCCCAAGGACGCTAACCCCAGCACGAGGGTTCTCACCGCTGAGGCAATGCGCTGCACGATCGCCTTGTCGGATAGGACGGGTTTCGTGGCAAAGGTAAGAGCAATGGAAGAGGTTAACCAATAGAGTCCCCAGGCGAGGGTGCCAGAGATGCCTGATCCCACAAAACAACGGAGGGGCGTAGGGGGAACCTTGGTAGGGGTTGGTTCAGTGGATTCCGGCAACTGGGGATCGGGGCTCATGGGGATGGGGGTCAGGAAAATAAAGAACAGACTACACCATTATTTCATGGTCATTAGGGAAAAGCAGAATTCACTGCCCTGACCTAGCTCACTGGTGACTCGGATTTCTCCCCCTTGTAATTCCACCAACCGACGGGCGATCGCCAAACCAATGCCGGTGCCGCCGGAATAACGGGATCGGGATTTATCGGCCCGCCAAAACCGCTCAAAAATGTGGGGTAAATCGTCGGGGCTGATGCCAATGCCCGTATCCTTAACGCTGACCCACAAGGTAGTCTGGCTCTGGGTATCTCGCCAAGCATTGATAGTAATCGTTCCAGTTTCTGTGTAACGGATGGCATTGCCAATGAGGTTGACCAACACCTGTTCAGTGCGATCGGGATCGGCGTACACCCAGGGCAAGGGGGGATCGGTTTTTAAGATCAACTGGGGGCCCTCTTCCAAAATTTGATCCGTGAAGCGTTGATGTAATTTTTCCAGTAACGGATAGAGATCAAACCCCTGTAAATTAATCGACAAATAGCCCGCTTCCGCCTTCGATAATTCCTGTAGATCCGAGGTTAATCGCTCCAGCCGCCGGGTTTCCTGCACTAAGCGCCCGTATAATTCCGGTGACCCCTCAATGCATCCCTCGGCTAATTCCTCTAAATAGCCCCGCACCACTGTTAACGGCGATCGTAATTCGTGGGTTAAATCGCTCATCAAATCCCGCCGTTGCTGTTCCACATTTTCCAAACTGTCCGCCATGCGATTAAAGCTCTGACCCAGTTGCTCCAATTCCGGAATATCACTGCTGGGCATCCGGGCGTGTAAATCCCCACTGGCCAGGGTTTGGGTGACGGACTTCAGGCGATCTAAGGGTTTCATAATCCGTTCAGCGGCCCAAAAACTTAATCCCCCCGCCGCACTGGCCCCAAAAATCACGGCCCAAATGGCACTACTATTCCACGCGGTTTCAAAGCCTTTGACCAAATAGGTCCGGGCCGATCGCACTGTGATAAAGCCTTGGTTTTCTAACTGCTCTAACCGCAGAATAAACATCCGGGGGGAAGACAACTTTGCCAAAACAATAAAGCTGCTTAACCCCACCAACATCACTAACGCATGGGATAAAAATAAACGGGTACTTAAACTAAATTTAGGCATTAGGGTTCTGGGTCCGTTAACGCAGCAAACAGAGCGCTGAGGATTTGGTTGGAATAGAGAAATCCCTCGGGATCTTGCAATCGAAATCCGTGAATATCATTAATCTCATTCCGTTGGGGAGACACAAGGGTCTGTTGTTGATCCCAAGCTGCCACCCACTGGCGCTGTCGGAAAGGGATGAGCACCGCCAAAATTTGCTGTCTTTGCTGCGGAGTGGTCAACGGCAAGTGATCCCAGGTAACGCCAGTGCTGAGCCGCAAGCCTAGCATTAAACTTTCGAGCAGGGTTTCGGTGGCGGAAACGGTGTCACCGGGGTAGGGTTCAGGACTGGCTAACCACTGTTGCAGCCACTGGTAATAGGCGGTGCGGGTGCGGGGTCGGCTAAACCGTTGGCCGTTGAGATAACTGGTGGCCCCCATGCCTACGCCGTAGTAGGGGCGGTTGCGCCAATATACTTGGTTATGGCGGCACTGATAGCCGGGTTGGGCGTAATTGGAAATTTCGTAATGGTCAAAACCCGCATGGGTTAATATCTGTTGAGCCTGACGGTAAAAATCAGCACTCAGATCATCGGGGGGGAAAGCCAGTTGTCCCCGCTGGGCCTGTTTGTCAAAAACCGTTTGGGGTTCTAGCACCAAGTCATAGCAGGAAATATGGGTCGGTTGGGCTTGGATCGCAAGGGTTAAAGACTGTTGCCACTGGGCCAGGGTCTGCTGCGGTAGGCCGGAAATGAGATCCAAACTCCAATTTTTTACCCCCACCTGAGCGATCGCCGTTAACGCCTGATCAATATCCTGGAGGCGATGGTGACGACCACAGGTGGCTAGGAGGGCATCTTGAAAGGCCTGCAACCCTAAACTAAAGCGGTTAATGCCTAAATCCTGATAGGTCCGCAACTGATGGGCGTCAAAGGTGCCGGGATCAATTTCGATGCTAATTTCTGCGTTGCTGGCAATTCCCCAATGGTGATGGAGGGTCGCTAAAATTTGGGTTAAGCCGGCGATCGGTAATAATGAGGGCGTCCCCCCGCCCAGAAAGACCGTTTGAAGCGGGAAATGACCCGGCGGATATGCTCGGATTTCTTGACAAAGGGCCGTGACGTAATCGCCAATCCAGCCGGAGAGGGTCAGGGATTGTTGACCCACCACCGTGACGGGAAAATCACAGTAAAAGCACCGTTGCCGACAAAAGGGGATATGGATGTAGGCCGCAGTGGCCCCCAACGCAGCCATGGAGGGGGAAGAGAAACGGGAATTTGAGGGGGCAATTGCCATCACAAAACTTAACTAAAACTCAAGGAAAACAACGAATGGCCTGCTTTAAAATTTTAGGTACAGTACTAAATTTTCTACCCGTCTCTTAAACGCTCAATGCCGGAATCCGCCCCAACTACCATTTTTATTATTGACGATAGTCCGGTGAATTTACACGTCCTATCGAAATTAATGCAGCAACTGGGTTGGCAGGTGCTCAGCGCCACAAGTGGAGAAGAGGGGATTAAACAGGTGGCAGAGATATTGCCAACGGTGGTTTTACTGGATATTTTAATGCCGGGCATCGATGGCTTTGAAGTTTGTCGTCAACTGAAAGATAATCCTACAACCCGGGATATTCCGATTATTTTCATGTCCGCTTTGACAGACTTAGAAAGTACCGTGAAAGCGTTGGAGCTGGGCGCCGTTGACTATATCAAGAAAACCAGTTTCCAGCAAGAAATCATTGCCCGGCTCAAATTGCAACTAAAACTGCACCAAGCTAACCAAGCACTGATTGACAAAAATAAAGATCTAGAGCACCAAAGTCAAGTCAATGAAAAAATTAGACAGGAATTAGTTCAATCGGAAGCTAATTTTGCGGTTACCTTTAATCACAGTCCAGACTCTATTTTTATCCATGATCTCCAAGGGGGAGTAATTATGGATGTTAACCATCGGTTTTGTCAGTTGATTGGCCTCGAAAAAGACGCCATCGTTGGTTTAAGCTTTCTGGACCTGCCGCTTTGGGTAAAACCGGATCAGTATCAACAATTTTATCAACAGCAACTTCAATGGCTAGAAAAAGATATTCAAGGGGATAAAAATTGGGAAATTGAGGTGTATGGGCAAAATCAAACCTGCTTGACGATGTTACTTTCGGCAGAGCTGATCACCTTTAATCAACTGGATTGTCTTCTAGTTGTGATGCGGGATATTACAGAATTGAAACAGACTGCAAAACAATTACAAATTCTATCCCAAGCCTGTGAGCAAAGTCCGGCGTCCATCGTTATTACCGATGTCACTGGTAATATCACCTACGTTAATCCTAAATTTGAGGCGGTTTCCGGCTATTCCTCGGCGGAAGTACTGGGCAGAAATCCCAAGATTTTAAAATCCGGCAATAAATCAGCCCAAGAGTATGAAGCCATGTGGCATCAATTAAGCTCAGGGCAGGAATGGAAAGGGGAGTTTCATAATCGTCACAAAGATGGGAAATTATATTGGGAAAGGGCCTCCATTTCTCCCATTATTAATTCATCGGGAACTATCACCCATTACGTTGCGGTTAAGGAAGATATTACCCAGGAAAAAAATCAGGCGGAGGCTCTCTATTACCAAGCCCATTACGACAACTTAACCGGTTTACCCAATCGCATCCTCGCGAAAGATCGACTCCAACAGGCTATCGAATCTGGTATCCGCAATCAACATTTAGTGGGCTTGATGTTCATTGACTTAGATAACTTCAAAATGGTCAATGATAGCCTCGGCCACGACGCTGGCGATCGCCTGTTGAAGGAGGTGGCAGAAAGGTTACAACGGGCCTTACGGCAAACGGATACGGTGGCCCGTTTAGGGGGGGATGAATTTTTAGTGGTGGTTAGTAAGATCACTCAAAATCGCCGCTTAACCACGATCGCCCAACGCTTATTAGGGGTTTTACGGCAGCCGGTGACGTTGAATGGGCACGAAATGTTTATCTACGGCAGCATTGGTATTGCGGTATTCCCCGATGATGGCTTCCAGGCCGATATCCTCCTAAAAAATGCTGACACCGCCATGTATGCGGCCAAATTAGAGGGTCGTAATTCATTTCGCTTTTTCACCCCCCATATGAATGAAACGGCCCAACAACGTCTGTTGATGGAGTCAGAATTGCGGCAAGGATTAGTCCGACGGGAATTTCAGATTGAATACCAGCCCCTGATCGATCTTCATTCCGAACGCATTATTGGGGCTGAAGCGTTAATGCGTTGGCACAATGCTCGTTTAGGCAAAGTGCCGCCGGCTCAATTTATCCCCGTTGCTGAAGATATGGGGGTGATTATTGAATTGGGGGAATGGTTGATGGGTCAGGTTTGCCAACAAGCAGGGGAATGGCAAGAAATTGTCCATCCCGATCAGCCCTATGTGATGGCGGTCAACATCTCCCCCCGACAACTGCGGGATAACTACTTCATCGATATTCTGCAAGCGTTGATTCAGCAACATCACCTTCGGCCGGGGTCGTTAACCCTGGAAATTACGGAAGGGTTGATGCTGGAGGATAACGCCGATCTGCTCAAAAATTTACAGGAATTGAAACGTCTCAATATTCCCTTGGCGTTAGATGATTTTGGGACGGGGTGTAGTTCCTTGAATTATTTGCGTCAATTTGAGTTTCGTTTTCTCAAAATTGATCGGTGTTTTATTCAACGCTTACCGGATGATCCCAATACCGCCAATCTGGTGAAGGCCATCATTGCCATGGCCCATCATCTGGGACTAGACGTGATCGCCGAAGGCATCGAAACCCAAGCGCAATGGACATTTTTACGGAGCGAAAACTGTGATTTCGGTCAAGGCTACTACTTTAGCCCGGCGATCGCCCCGGCCGATTTTGCTCCCCTCTGGCAAGCCCAACCGTTTCAACAACAAGGACAGGCAGGGGAAACAGGGACGATGTAATGCCCAGTCCCACGCCACCAAACACTTCACGCCTGGTTCAATCTCCGTTACCCTAGAAATCATAACGTTTTGTTACATTGTCCCAATTCTGATTGCGTTACCATGCCCCATACCATTGTTACAGAGACCTGCGAAGGCGTTGCGGACTGTGTGGAAGCGTGTCCTGTGGCCTGCATCCATCCCGGCGATGGCAAAAATACCCTAGGCACAGACTGGTATTGGATTGATTTTGCCACTTGCATTGATTGTGGCATTTGTCTGCAAGTGTGCCCGGTGGACGGTGCTATTCTGGCGGAGGAACGTCCTGATCTCCAAAAAACGCCTGCCTAAGCCAACTCCCTCTTTTTTTGCCCAGTATTCCTATGGATCCCCTCCTCACTGTCCAGGACGTCTTTGCGGGTTACGTCGCCGATGTGCCCATTTTGCAAGGCATTAACTTTTCCATTGCCCCCGGGGAACTGGTGACCGTGATTGGCCCCAATGGGGCGGGGAAATCCACCTTAGCTAAGGCCATTTTTGGCCTGTTAACCCCGAGTCAAGGGGAAATCCTGTTCAAAGGGGAAAACATTGCCGGATTAGGAGCGGATCAAATCGTTAAGCGGGGAATGTGTTACGTTCCCCAGGTGGCCAATGTTTTTGCGACCCTCACCGTGGCGGAAAATCTGGAGATGGGGGCGTTTTTACATCACGGTTCCACCAAACCCCTCAAGGACAGAATCTATACCATGTTTCCCCGGTTGGCCCAACGACGCCATCAACAGGCCGGCACGTTGTCCGGGGGGGAACGGCAAATGTTGGCCATGGGACGGGCATTGATGTTAGACCCAGACCTATTGTTGTTAGATGAACCGTCGGCGGCCCTGTCTCCGATTTTAGTCAAGGATGTGTTCGCCCAAATTAAAGCGATTAACCAAACTGGCAAGGCGATTATTTTAGTGGAACAAAATGCTAAACAGGCGTTGATGATGGCAGACCGGGGTTATGTCTTAGAAAATGGCAAAGATAAGCTGGAAGGCTCGGGGCAAGCGTTATTGGCGGATCCCATGGTGGGGGAACTATATTTGGGCGCGGCATACCACAATTAACCCTATTTTTCGGTTTACTCATCAACTCATTTATTGACTTCACCTCGATTGACTTTGCGTATTATCTCCACCACCAACGACCCAGAATTGTCCAGCGCTGTGACCGCTGATCAGTCTGTGGCGATCGCCCTGGGCAATTTTGATGGGGTGCATCGGGGACATCAATGGGTGCTGGAACAGGTGGTGGCGTTTGCTCGCCAGGCCCAGCCGCCCCTCCAGCCGGCGGTGGTGAGCTTTTCCCCCCATCCCCGCACTTTTTTTTCCGGTCAGCCCCAACCCCTGCTCACACCGTTACCGGAAAAGATTGAACAATTAGACGCCCTTGGCATTGAGCAATTAATTTTATTGCCGTTTACCCAGGCTTTGGCAACCCTGTCCCCCCAACAATTTGTCGAAACCATTTTGGTTAAACAATTACGCGCCAAATTTATCAGTGTGGGGGAAGATTTTCGCTTTGGGTATCAACGTCAAGGCACCGTTACCGATCTAACAGCGCTAGGCCAACAATGGGGACTGACCGTGGCGATCGCCGATTTAATTCAAACCGACCAGGCCCGCATTAGTAGTTCCCAGATCCGTCAAGCCTTACTAACGGGAAAGCTAGAACGGGCCAATGACTTATTGGGTCGCCCCTATGCCTTGGTGGGCACGGTGGTCACAGGTCAACAGTTGGGACGCACCCTGGGTTTTCCCACCGCTAACTTAGCCCTACCGGAAGATAAGCTGTGGCCCCAGTTTGGGGTTTATGCCGGTTGGGTCACCCTTGGGGCTATTGCTGAACCGATCGCCGCTGTAATTAATCTTGGCGATCGGCCCACGGTTAATGGCAAGGAACCCAGCGCCGAAGTGCATTTGCTGAACTGGTCGGGGAATTTATACGGCCAATCCTTGCACGTCCAGTTACATCACTTTCTGCGCCCTGAACAAAAATTTGCCAACTTAGAGCAACTCAAAAGCCAAATTGAAGCGGATTGCCATCGTGCCCAAACGTTGCTTGCCCAACGGGATTTGGAACTGCATTGTTCAGGGGCTTAAGCACTTTTACACCGGCACCGTCAGCCCCTTACTGATCAACCAGTCAGGATTATAAAGACGAGATTGGTACCGGGCGCCGCCGTCACACAAAATTGTCACAATGGTATGGCCCGGCCCCAGTTGTTGGGCTAGGGCATAGGCCGCACCGACGTTAATGCCCACCGATCCCCCCATAAATAAGCCATCTTTCCGCAAAAGCTGATAAATAACCCGCAACGCTTCGGGGTCATCAATTTGCAGGGCATCATCAATGGGAACATCCTGCATATTGGCGGTGATGCGGCTGTTGCCAATCCCTTCAGTGATGGAGTTCCCGGTGGGATTGACTTCCCCCGTTTTGATAAAGCTATATAGTCCACTGCCCATGGGGTCTGCCACCACACATTGCACAGCTTGGGATTGGGATTTTAAATAGAGGGCAACCCCCGCGTAGGTGCCGCCGGTGCCCGTTGCGGATACCCACGCATCGATTTTGCCGTCGGTTTGTTGCCAAATTTCCGGGCCGGTGGTGTCAAAGTGGGCTTGACGATTGGCTACATTGTCAAATTGGTTGGCCCAAATGGCGTTCTCCATCTCGGCGGCGATTCGTCCGGACAACTTAACGTAATTGTTGGGATCTCGATAGGGCACAGCGGGAACAGTGCGGACTTCGGCCCCCAGAGTGCGTAACAGATCAATTTTTTCCTGGGATTGGGTTTCCGGGATAATAATTAAACATTTGTAGCCCTTGGCGTTGCAGATATGGGCGAGGCCAATCCCTGTATTCCCTGCCGTTCCTTCCACCACTGTGCCACCGGGTTTCAACTGCCCTTCCCGTTCGGCGGTTTCAATAATGCCTAACGCCGCCCGATCTTTGACCGATCCCCCCGGGTTCAAAAATTCCGCTTTCCCTAAAATTTCACAGCCTGTTTCGTCACTAAAACTATTGAGTCGAATGAGGGGAGTGTTGCCAATGCAACCGACAAAACCGTGTTTAATATCCATGCCGAATCTGAAGTAATGCGTTCAATCTGCGGTCAAAGGGTTAAGTCTTTATCCTACCCCAGCAAGGGAGGGCGACAGGAACGGGACACGGATTTCACCGCCGCCTTGGCAGAGTCAGGGGGGATTAGCAAATAATAAGGAAGACGTTTTGGGATTCACTTCTATGGCTAATTGGCAGGCGATCGCCCAGGAATGGGCGGCAACGGGGGTACAGGTTGTGGAAGATCCCCATCAATGTCAACGACTATCCACCGATTTCCACCATTTCAGCCCAATTTTAACCCCGCAACTCCAGGGGAAACGGGCCGATGTGGTGGTGCTGGCTCGCTCGGAGGCGGAGGTGATTCGTCTGGTGCAATCCTGTGTGGCCCAGCAAATCCCGTTAACGGTGAGGGGGGCGGGGACAGGCAATTATGGTCAGGCAGTGCCGTTAGCGGGGGGCGTGGTGCTTGACCTGAGTCAGATGCAGACAATTATTGACATTAAACCTGGACAGGCGATCGCCGAGCCGGGGGTCAAATTAGCCCGGTTAGATCAACAGGCCCAGGCCCTGGGGTGGGAGTTACGCATGGCCCCGTCTACCTATCAAACCGCTACCCTGGGGGGATTTGTGGGGGGCGGCAGTGCGGGGATGGGATCGATTACTTACGGGTTGCTATCGGAACCGGGGAATGTGCAGGCCCTGAGGGTGGTGACCATGGAGGCAGAACCACGAGTTCTAACATTGGAGGGGGGGGAAACCAAAAGCGTACTCCACGCCTACGGCACCAATGGCATTATTACCCAGTTAACGGTTCCCCTCGCGCCGGCATTGCCCTGGGCCGAAGCCATTGTCAGTTTCACCAAGTTAGAGACGGCGATCGCCTTTGGGGAAGCCCTGGCCGCCTGTGATGGCATTGTCAAAAAGCAAATTGCGGTGCAGGCTGCGCCGATTCCTAGCTATTTCAGCGCCCTCAAACAGTACGTTACACCGGGATGCCATTGGGTTATGGCGATCGTCTCGGAAGGGGATTGGGCTGCGTTTACGGAACTGGTGGCACTCTGGCAGGGGGAAATTGTGGTGCAACAATTAGCGCAATTTGACGGCAAACCCCTCAATTTACTGGAATTTAACTGGAACCATACCACCCTCCTGGCCCGGGCGAATGATCCCGCCCTTACCTATCTGCAAGTGTTTTATCAAAGTCGGGAACAGGTTCTTGCCCTGCAACGCTTGTTCGGCGATGAGGTGATGACCCACCTGGAAATTATTCGAGTCAATGGCAGAATCACCCTAGGGGGGTTACCCCTGGTGCGGTTTACCCATGGCGATCGCCTCCAAGAAATTATCGCGATCCACCAAGCGATGGGGGCCAGCGTGGCCAATCCCCACGATTACACCCTGGAAGGGGGATCCAGCCAACCATTACCCCCTGAACAACTGGCTTTAAAATATCAAACAGATCCGTTAGGGCTGCTCAATCCAGGCAAAATGAGCAGTTTCACAAAATCACCGCCAAATCCATAAAATCACCATTCCTAACGCAGACACTTTTTGCCAACGTTTCATCCCCAACCCATGCCATTACTCACCCCCGAACAACGCAGTAAACTTGATCCCGGCAACGATGTCGATTTTTACGCCTTTCCCCGCTTTGTTACCCATGTTGATGAGGGCTTTATTGATCGCCTAACCCAGCTTTACCGGGAGCGTTTACAACCGGGAACCCGCATTTTGGATTTGATGAGTAGCTGGGTATCCCACTTACCAGACGATGTGAGCTTTACCCATGTGGAGGGCCATGGCTTAAATACGGAGGAGTTGGCCAAAAATCCCCGCTTTGACCATTACTTCGTCCAAAATTTGAACCAGAATCAAACTTTACCCTTCCCCGATCAAGATTTTGATGCGGTTCTCATCGCGGTATCGGTGCAATATTTGCAATACCCAGAGGCGGTGTTTAGGGAAATTTCCCGCATTTTAAAACCGGGGGGCCTGACCATTGTCAGCTTTTCTAACCGCATGTTTTATCAAAAGGCGATCGCCGCGTGGCGGGATGGCACCGATGCCAGTCATATCCAATTGGTAAAAAGTTACGTTCAGTCCGTTGAGGCCTTTGGCAAGCCGGAAATTGTCATTAAACCCGGGCACAGCTTACCCGCCTTATTTCAATTAATGGGAATGGCTGGTAGTGATCCGTTTTACGTGGTGTTAGCCCAAAAATCTTAGTAATATGGGAGTTTATCCCCTTTCACTAGCTTCTACGGCTTCATAGAGGGCTTGGAAATTCCCTTCCCCAAACCCTGCGGCCCGCTGACGACGTTCAATAATTTCCCAAAAGAAACTGGATTGGCCAAATAACGGTTGGGTAAAAATTTGCAGTAGAAATTGCTGGTGATCCGTCTGTTTACTATCAATTAAAATGCCTAACTCCTGTAACGCTTGCCAATGAATGTTATGAGCCGCCTTAAATTGTTGTTGTTGGTGCCCATAGTAATTGGGCGGAACAGTTAAAAAATTGACCGAATTTTGCCTCAGTTGGGCCACCGTTGCCACAATATCGGCACTGCTCAACGCCACATGCTGAATCCCTGGCCCCCGATTGTGGTCTAAAAAAGTTTGGATTTGGGATTGGGGATTGCTAGGACGGTTGAGATTAAATTGCACCTTGCCCCCCTGGTCAAGTAAGGCTTCGCTATACAGGCCAGAATGGGGGGTGGTGATGGTAAAGCGTTGTTGCACTTGCCAGTCAAAAAGACGTTGATACCAGTGTGAGGCCGGGTGGAAATCGGCGTTAGGCAGATTGAGCACCACATGATCGATCGCCGTTAGCCCCATGGGAGCAGGCTGCTCAGTGCGGGGGCGACAGGGAAAAATGCTGTGTTTGACATCCCCCCAAGCTGTAAACGTTATCCCCATTTCCTGGGTTAAGGGATGGATCGCCGGAGTCGTTTGAAGGTTAAATGCCGCTAATTTCTGACAAAAGGCTGACCAATGGGGAACTTGAAACGCCACTTCCCCCATGCCGGGGGGATGACGGTCGAGATAAGCGGCGATTTCCCCCTGGGGAGTCAACGGCGCAGAAATCAATAAAATAATCTGACCCTGTTGAAACAGACCGGTCAGGGAAGCCGGTGTTTTGTGTTCAGCGGTTAGCGCAAAGCCCCAACGATCTTGATACCAGTGCCTTGCTTGGAGATAATCCCTGACGTAAAGGTGGAGATAATCAAAATCCATTATTTTGGCAAAAAAGGAGTTAACTCAGGGGTTTGACAGCGGTTAACACGCCAAAGCGCACGAGGCCCCGCTCATACCCCCACTGCATTAGCCGTAACGATAACGCTGCATTGATAATTTTTGGCCCAGTTTTTACTAATCCCATTAATGCTTGGGGTTCAAACACCGAGGTGATCACCTGGGACCAAAAGGGGGCCACGGCCAGGGACCAATCTTCGGTTTTAAGCTGCTCAAAACCACAATCCTCGGCGATCGCCTGATAGTCCGGTAGGGAAATCACATAGGGTAAACAGTAGACATCATAAATCCGTTGCAAATGATGGCGTTCATCGGGGGTAAGGGGGCCATTACCAGGGTCGAGGGGACGATGGCACCAGGTTGCTAGGATTAAACGCCCCCCTGGTTTCAGCATCCGCCACGCCTCTTGTAAAAATTGCGCTTTGTTGGGCATATGCTCCCCACTCTCCAACGACCAAACCCAATCAAAGGAAGCGGAGTCAAAGGGTAACTCCAACGCATTGGCCACATGGAACTGACAACTATTTTTTAGCCCCGCTGTTTCCGCCCGTTCTTTAGCTCGATTTACCTGCACCGGAGAAAGACTCACCCCCACTACTTCTGCCTGATATTTTTTCGCCAAATATAAACTACTGCCGCCGATGCCACAGCCAATATCTAAGATGCGTTCCGGGTTAGGGGCATCATCCGGTACTGCCCAAGCCAACAGTTCTGCCATCAAATCAATTTGGGCCTGACGACGCTCCACCCGATAGCTCCCATGGGGGCCGTAATAGCCGTGGTGCATGTGCTCACCCCAGATGGACTCCCACAGCAGGCTGGAATCGTCATAAAAGGTTTTAATGTTTTGGTAAAGGGCTTGGGGGGAAACGGCACTGGGCATAAATCATCCTTGAAGACGGCGATCGCCTACAGTCTAAATCATTTTTTTGAGGAGGGAATTAGTCCCGGAATGATCGATCACACCGTTTCGCCTTGTCCCGCCCCTGTTATCCGTTCGATACACTGAAGCAAATTGAGAGATTTTGACCCATGACAATCCTTTACGATCAAGATTTTCAACAATGGCTATCCCAAACCATCAATCATCTGGAAAATCAACAATTTGATCAACTCGACATCGAACATTTAATTGAGGAGTTAACGGATTTGGGAAAATCAGATAAACGCGCCTTAGAGAGTAATTTGATGATTCTCCTGGCCCATTTACTCAAAGTCACCATTCAGCCAGATGCTCCTGAGATGATGAAGGAGAGTTGGTTTGATTCCATCAGTGAACATCGGCAACGGATTCTCTACGACCTCAAAGAAATCCCCTCCCTTAAATCCCACCTCGAAACGGCGATCGCCAAAGCGTATCCCAGTGCCCGAAAATTAGCCATTAAAGAGGGAAAGCGGGCCAGATTTGGGGTCAGAGTGCCCGCAGAAAAGGAATATCCCCGCCAGTGTCCGTTTACGATTGCACAAATTTTAGATGAAGACTTTGACGGCTCAGTCTAAATCATTACGCCAATTCCCGGGAGTCAATTAACTGCTGAGCATAGGCTAGGGCATCGGGGATGGTTTGCACGTTGCCTTCAATCTGAGCAATTTGGACTTCGGTCAATAATTGGCCAATCAAAGGACTGGGTTTGATCTGGAGTTGGTCAATTAAATCCTTGCCGGTGATCAAGGAGCGGGGATGGGCCAGGGGATCTGCCGCATCGAGATAATGATCCAACAACTCAAACAAAAAGGGATGGTAGTCGTGGGGGGCATGGGCCAGGGAATACAGCACAAAATGGGGAAAGTATTTACCCAGCTCCGCAAAAAAGAAATAGAGATGGCGCACCGTTGCCCCCTGCCGTAACCCCCGTAATTGGGGATAGGCGTGCAAAATACTTTGTACCGATCGCAGTTCATGGCGGGAGTATTTCAGGCGTTGTAACTCGCTTTCAGCGGTGGCCGGATCAGCGGCCACTAAACTGGCCAATTTGGTAATGGCAATGCCTTTTTTACCCAATCCCTGAAAAAATTGCTGGCGCTTCGGTAACGGTAACTGGTTTTTGATGGCGGCGATCGCCAGATCAATACAGCCAATGGCACTCAAAGACCCCAAGGTGGCGTGGGGAAACCAATAATTCAGCAAACCATCCTGCCAGGCCGCCAACAACCACTGACTGCCCCGGGGACTGCCCAATAGGTAATTAAACTCCGCCTGTACCCGTTCCGCCGCCACTGTTCGAATGTGGGGGGCCAACTGTTGCAAACTTTCACGGGTATGGGGTTCCAGGGCAAATTGTAGTTGGGCCGCTTGGCGATAGGCCCGTAATAACCGCAACGGATCATCGGCCAAATTTTCCCGGGTCACCATTTTTAAATGACCCTGCTCTAAATCCTTCACCCCCAACAACGGATCAATTAAGCGATTTTGCTGGAAGTTATAGGCGATCGCATTGACGGTGAAATCCCGTCGGGCCAAATCCTGCTCTAAGCTGTCCCCCTCTTGTTGGGCAAAATCCACTGTGCCATGGGAAAACACCACCCGCGCAATGTGACGAACTTTATCTAAAATTACAAACCCGGCCCGATACCGACTGGCGATCGCCTGGGCCGTTTCCACCGCCCGTTCCGGTACGACAAAATCCCAATCGAGATATTCCCGTCGTCTTCCTAATAACGCATCCCGCACAGCACCCCCAACGAGACAGGCGTGGGGCGGAAGCAGAGCCAAATCAAAGGGAACCTGCTGAGGTAAATCAGACAGGTGGCTCACTGGACAAAGCATGATCAATAATTATTCCCCCCAGACAGCACGCCCAAATAGGCACAATCACTAAGTCTAAGCTAAAGTAGCAAAAAATAGGAAAAAATTAAGTGTCGTCATGTGTATTTGTGTGAACTGTGAATATGTTGACCGCTGTGCGACCTACCACGCCGTCGAGCATCAACACCAACAACCCCACTTAACCCTGACCCCGGATTTTGATCCCGTTAATCCTTCCATTAATGTCAATATCCGTACCCCCGATAGCGCCACCATCGAAATGGAATGGGACGTGGTGGGCTGCGATAGTTTCCTCAAAGACCAAGGGAAATGGAGCCGCTTACGCCCCAATGAGTTGGTGCCGACGTAACGGCTTGTCAATCATCGTTGTGCACAGCTAAAACATTCCTCCCTTGCCAACGGGAGGCATCCCCGTCTGGAACCCCTAAGATACGTAAGCGGATTGGCCGCGAGAAGGAACGGAGGATGATACCTGCGGCAAACGGGAAGAGGCTTTGTTGGCTTCCTCTCGGTTCTTTTTCTCTTCCAAAATAGCGGCATTAAATCGATATCCCACATTCCGCACCGTTTGAATTAAGCTCGGTTGACGGGGATCTAATTCAATTTTTTTGCGGAGCGACAGCACATGGGTATCGATGGTGCGGGGATTATCGATCGCCTCTGGCCAAGCACGGCGCAACAATTCCGAACGACTGAGGGC
>JAYKHU010000108.1:0-3526 GCA_035285105.1 Synechocystis sp. | reverse complement strand
GCCCTCCTGAGCCAATCGGAAAAATTTTTGACCCGTTTGACCATTTCTTCCCTCCGTTTACTGCAAGTGATTGCCGACGAAGAACAAACGGCGATCGCCGATCTCACCCCAGCGACGATTATTGCCTGGTTTGAAAAAGACGCAAAACGTAAACGGGAACAGGGAGATGACAGTGTCTTGTCCTGGTAAAGTGGAATGGTATTTGTTCCATTCCCCTGGTCAATCCTTTTTTTCGCCCTCAAGCAGTGAATTATGCTAGCGTCATGAAATTGTGGGCACTTGTTAAGATATTTCTATCCTGATACCCTCATCCGGATTAATTGTTCTAGTCCCAACCCGTCTCTGCCAACGACATTTACTTACCGGTAATTATGAGTACGATTCTAATCGTAGAAGATGAAATGATTATTCGTGAGCTGATTGGGGAAACCTTAAGCTTGGAAGACTATGACGTTTTGCAGGCGGGTAATGGTCGTGAGGCATTAGCGCTACTAGAGAAGACGTCCCCCTTACCGGATCTGATTATCTGCGATGTCATGATGCCAGAGTTGGATGGCCATGGCTTCATTGAAGCATTACAAACTAACCCTAAAATGGCCACCATTCCCTTCATTTTCCTGACGGCCTTGGGAACTGTGCAGGATTTTCGTCAGGGGATGAATTCAGGGGCCGATGATTATTTGGTCAAACCGTTTAAGCAAGACGAGTTGTTAGCGGCAGTGAATAGTCGTTTACAAAAAAAAGCGAAATTATCCGCCTATTACCAAGGGAATCAACCTGAGCCTGGGGAGGATCAACGCCAAAGTGGGGGAGAGAAAACGCCCACGTTAACCAGTGAAGAACTGGCCCTGTGGCATGATTTAGAAACGGCTCTGGTCAACAATGAAATTTATTTAAATTACCAACCCCAAGTGGCGATCGGTAGCCATTTTCTCGTCGGGTGCGAGGCGTTAATCCGGTGGAAACATCCCCAAAGAGGGTTTATTTCCCCTGGGGTTTTTATTCCCCTGGCGGAAAAAGTGGGTTTCATTACTCAGTTAGGGGAATGGGTGATTCAATCCGTCCTCCAACAATGGGACCACTGGCGATCGCTCGGCTTACCCAGTATTCGAGTCGGCATTAACATTTCTGCCCAGCAATTCCATGGGAAAGGATTGGTGCAGACCCTAAAATCCGGTGTCGAAAAGTATAATTTACCCGCTGGCTTTATCGAAGTGGAGTTAACGGAAACCCTATTGGTCAAAAATGTTGAAGAATCGATTCAGCAATTACAAAATTTACGCAGTCAGGGCTTCCGGGTGGCGATCGATGATTTTGGCACGGGGTATTCTTCCCTGAGTTATCTACAACGTCTTCCCTTTGATGTGTTGAAAATTGATCAAAGCTTTGTGCGGGACATTGATAAAAATTCTAAAAATGAAACCATCACAGCCACCATTATCAGCCTTGCCCACCAATTAGATCTACAGGTCACTGCGGAGGGGGTCGAAACGTGGGAGGAGTACCACACGATCGCCAATTTGGGCTGTGATGAATTGCAGGGCTACCTATTCAGCCGCCCCTTGAGTGTGGAGGATTTCACCGCATTGCTCAGTCGAGGGTTAGAAACCCCCCTCACGCCGGCCTAACGGGGGTTAAGCAAGCGAGCCATAATATCCATCAATATTTTCACTCTTCAGCCATCAATTCATGGTCCAGGGCGTAATCGTCAACAACGGCATCACCGTCCTCATCTTTGCCCAAACGGGGTAAATTATTGAGCAAATTCAACATGCGATCGCCGTGTTCCAGGGATCGATCTTCGAGGAAAAGGACTTCCGGGGTGCGGCGTAGGCTCATCCGTTGCCCTAGGGCCCGGCGCACGAAGGGAGCTGAGGAATGGAGTCCCGCCATGGTTTCGGCTTTGGCTTCCGACGTGCCATAAATGCTGACAAAAATTTTGGCGTGTTGTAAATCCCCCGACACTTCCACATTGGTTACGCTAACCATGCCCGCACCGACGCGGTCATCCTTAATCTCGCTGAGTAACATCTGACTGACTTCGCGTTTGATTAAAGATGACACCCGGGAAACCCGACGACTGGTTGCCATTTCATTAGCCTCGCTGACGACAAATCTACTGGTAAAGCCCTACGATGCCGCGATGATGCCTTGATGCGCCGACTTTACACTGTCGATAATCCTAGCATGGCCCGCAGGGTGAAATAGAGAAACAGAAAACCACTGATCAGTAAGCCAATTAAGGCGATCGCCCCAACGCGATTTTTTAATAACGGTTGTAACCAACTAAAAAAGGAAAAGAAAATTCCTAGGCTGAAACTAATGAGGTAGCGGGGATAGCGCAGAACATTATCGAAAAAGTCGCCCATAAACGTTACAACTTAGTAAGTTTTTTTTTATCAATTATCAATGGAGATTAGCGGACTTGAACCGCTGACATCCTGCTTGCAAAGCAGGCGCTCTACCAACTGAGCTAAATCCCCGACAGGAAAAAATCTGTATTTGGTTTAGAAATCCAGACCTCAGCTATTATAGCCATAGATGTTGATAACAAGCAAGATTTTTTTTGGCGAACTATGGCCTACCAGGTAACCACCTTCTATCGCTTCATTGCCGTTGAGGATTTAGCCCAGAAACAACAGGCGTGGTTAGACGTTTGTCAAGCCCAGCAGATTAAGGGCACGATTTTATTGGCCACGGAGGGGGTAAATGCCACGATCGCCGGTCAGCCCAGGGCGGTGGCGGCGGTGGTCAGCAAAATTCAGCAGGATTTAGGGATCGATCAGGTTACCCGTCGGGATGCGTGGGTCGAAACCATTCCTTTTCAACGGCTGAAGGTGAAAATCAAGCCAGAAATCGTCACCTTAGGATTACCGGCAGTGAATCCCAATGACCAGGTCGGCACCTATGTTGACCCCCACCAATGGAATCAACTCCTACAGGATCCCACCGTGACGGTGATTGATACCCGCAATGACTATGAAGTGGCGATCGGAACCTTTCAAGGGGCGATTAATCCCCACACCCAAAACTTCCGCAGTTTCCCCGACTATGTCCAGCACCATTTAGATCCTCAACAAACCCCGAAAGTGGCTATGTTTTGTACCGGCGGCATTCGCTGTGAAAAAGCCACCGCCTATCTCCGTCAACAGGGATTTAGCGAGGTCTATCATCTCCAGGGGGGCATTTTGCATTACCTGGAAACCATGCCCCCGGAAACCAGCCTGTGGCAGGGAGAATGTTTTGTGTTTGATGGGCGCGTGGCGGTGCAAAATGGTTTACAGGTTGGCTCCCATTTTTTGTGCTCGGGCTGTGGTTATCCCCTGTCTCCGGCGGATGCAGTCTGTCCCCATTGTGCAGAAGCTGTGGCTCCCGATCACCCAGGGTTGAAACAGGGATAGGCGATCGCCATGTATAACCTCCGCATTGCTGATTTACCAGAAGATGAACGCCCCCGGGAGCGATTACTGAAATATGGGGCGAAACAGTTGGGCAATGCGGAACTCATTGCCATCTTGCTGGCCAC
>JAYKHU010000107.1:0-2895 GCA_035285105.1 Synechocystis sp. | reverse complement strand
AATCCGCTAAAATTGCCCGTTGTTCTGGTTCTTCATTGAGACGATGGATGGGTAAAATGGGAAAAAGTTGCTCTAATGACCACGATTCCGGTGCTGACTGAAACACAGATAAATTAACATAATAAATAGAGGTCATTACCTTATCTAAGGCTTGAAAATCCTCCGGAATGTAATCCAGTTGACGGGTAATTTCAAAAATTTTACGACAACAGGCCCAATGAATTTGCTCTGATTGGGCCCGTTCCGCCAAGCTCAAATACCCAAAGTTGAATAAACTGCTGGCTTCGGCTTTGAGTTGCACCGCATCGTGGTAGGGTTCTTGGTACTGTTCCGGGGTGATGGTCTGCAAACATTCCCACAAATTTTTCACCAGGGGATGGGCATCCTCGGCGGGGGGAGTGGGTTCACTAAAGCCGGTTTCATTACTGCCTAAAACGTCAAAAATTAACACCGATTGGTGGGCCATAATCGCCCGGCCACTTTCACTAATTAAAATCGGTGGCGTAACTTTTCCTTGCTCACAGGCATCTTGAATGGCCGCCACAATATCGTTGGCATAGTTCTGCATATTGTAATTTTTAGAGGCGGGAAAGTTGGTTTTAGAACCGTCATAGTCCACCGCTAACCCGCCCCCCACATTGAGATAGCGCAGTTTTGCCCCTAATTTCACCAGTTCCACATAGAGTTGGCTAGCTTCCCGCATGGCTTCTTTAATTAAGGCAATGTCAGAAATTTGCGTCCCCAAATGAAAGGTCAGCATTTTAAGGGAATCCAGGCGCTCTCCTTCAGTTAAGCGATTGACCATGGTTAAAATTTCTGGAACGCTTAACCCCAGTTTGGCCCGATCGCCTTTTTGAGAAGGACTTTGGGAAGACCTAGGGGACTGACAACTTAATTTAGCTCTGACCCCCAACATGGGTTTGATGCTCAACTGCTCCGCCGTATGGAGGACCCAATCCAATTCCCGCAAATGCTCAATCACAATCACCGGACGGTGTCCCAACCGTTTCGCTAACAGGGCCGTTTCCAGATAATCCCGGTCTTTATAGCCGTTACAAATAATCAAGGGTTTGGCATACTTATCCTGGCGATCCAAGGGGGGCGGTAGGGTGGCCAGGGCAATCATTAACTCCGGTTTCGATCCCGCCTCTAGCCCAAACTGGGACGGATGACCAAATTTCACCAATGCCTCCACCAAATGACGTTGTTGATTGCATTTCACCGGATATACCCCCTGGTAGGTACTAGGGTAGTTATAACGGGCGATCGCCTTGGCAAAACAACTATTTAACCGCTCCAGGCGATCGGCCAAAATATCCGAAAAGCGAATCAAAAGCGGTAAACCGAGTTTCCGTTGCCGTAACGCTTCCACCAAGTCCAATAAATCCAACGATCCGCCCCGATCGCCGTGGGGAGACACCGTAATATGACCCGCCGCATTGATGGCAAAATAGGGGGCGCCCCAGGCCTCAATGCGATAAAGGGTTTCACTGTCCTCAATCGTCCAGGGGGAAGATTTTTTCTTTAGTTTTTTGCCCGACAGTTTATCCTCTGCCATTTTTTCTGCGCCCATGGAAATCCCCTCAATGAATACCCGCCCATCATCCTAGCGGTTTCTGGGGGCATCCTGGACAGCGACTTCCTGCAAGTGATGAATTCGACCCAGCGGTTGTACACTGTAGCCTGAAACCTTCCTTGCTTCCGATTAATCCCTCAAACCATGGACTTAAAATCTCTCATTCGAGACATCCCCGATTTCCCCAAACCCGGCATCATGTTCCGTGACATTACCACCTTGCTCAGCCATGCCGAAGGGTTAAAGTACACCATCAATACCTTAGTGGAAAAATGCCAAGCCCAGAACCTCGTTCCCGACTATGTGGTGGGGATGGAATCCCGGGGCTTTTTATTTGGTGTTCCCTTAGCCTATGAACTTAATGCCGGCTTTGTCCCTGTGCGTAAACCGGGGAAATTGCCCGCTGCCGTCCATCAAATTGAGTATGCCCTGGAATATGGCACCGATAGTTTAGAAATTCATCAAGATGCCGTGGCGCCCCACCATCGCATCTTAATTGTGGATGATTTAATTGCCACGGGGGGAACGGCGAAAGCCACCGCTGATTTACTCAGTAAAATTGGCTGTGAAGTGTTGGGATTTGCCTTTATTATTGAGCTTCTGGCATTACAAGGTCGCCAACAATTACCGGACTTACCCGTTATTTCTTTGGTGGAATATTAACTGAATGGCCACGCATCAATGACAACTACTAACCCTAAATTCAGCTTCAGTCCGATAAGTTGGCTCCAAAATGAAAACGTGGCCTATATTGGTCAACGGCTATTGGAAGGATTAATCACCCTTTTTTTAGCATCATTATTGAGTTTTATTATCATTCAATTAGCCCCAGGGAGTTATCTCGATACGTTGCAGCAAAATCCGAAAATTTCCCAAGAAACCTTGCAAGATCTCAAGGTGCAATTTGGGCTGGATCAACCGTGGTATGTGCAATATTGGCGCTGGTTGGTGCAGGTGGTGACCCAATTTAACTTCGGTGAAAGTTTTGTTTATAACCGCTCCGTTTCGTCCCTCTTGCTAGAACGGATTCCCGCCACCCTGCTCTTAGCCATCACCTCAATTTTCCTAACCTGGGCGATCGCCATTCCGTTGGGAATTATCAGTGCCGTTAAACAAAATACGGTTTTAGACCGGAGTCTGCGGGTGATTAGCTATTTAGGGCAAGGCTTTCCCAGTTTTATCACTGCCCTGCTGTTACTCATTTTGGCCCAATCCCTGTCGCCGTTATTACCGGTCGGCAACATGACCAGTATTGATTTTGCGGAATTTTCCTTACCCCACAAAATTGTGGACATCGGCTGGCACATGATCTTACCCAC
>JAYKHU010000106.1:0-6427 GCA_035285105.1 Synechocystis sp. | reverse complement strand
TTGATGTTGACAATAAAGTTAGCATGGCGGTGGGACACTTCTGCGCCGCCGATGCGAAAACCTTTTAAGCCTAATTCTTCAATTAAACGGGCGGCAAAGCGGGGGGAGGGATTACGAAAGACACTGCCGCAGTTGGGTTTGTCGTAGGGCTGGGTACTTTTGCGTTGGTGAAGATTGCGGGTGGTTTGGGTCATGATTTCGTCTCGTCCACACCCTGGGAGCAGTTGAAAGGTGGCGTCCACCACTAAACGGGGATCGGCTTGCAGGGTCGATGTGCGGTAGCTAAACCCCAAGTCTTCATTCCGTAACACGGTTAAGGATCCGTCGGGGTTCATCACGGTGGCCCTCACCAGGGTTTCTGCGGTGCATTGATTGTGGGCCCCGGCATTCATGACTACGGCTCCCCCCACTGTACCAGGGATGCCCACTGCCCAGTCCAAGCCTTTCCAGCCCCGTTTGGCGGCCTGCCAGCCCACTTTGGCGAGCGGTTCTCCGGCAGCCATGGTAATTAAGCCGTTTGCTTCATCGAAGCTGCCCCGACGGAGGTAGCGGGTGCTAATCACTAGCCCGGGTAACCCATGATCACTAATTAATAAGTTTGACCCGGCGCCTAAAACTGTCAGGGGACACTGTTGGGTCTGCCACCATGCCATTACCGCCGTTAAATCCGCCAGGGAACGGGGGGCAGCATACCATTCGGCGTTGCCGCCGACTCGATAGGTGGTGAATTCCGCCAGGGATTTTTGCGTTTCAATGACTAAGTCGGTGCCGTCTAGGGCGATCGCCTGGTAGCGGGTAGGAGTAGGACGGGTTGCGGGGGCAATGATCATGGCGGTGCAGGGAAGTGAAAAGCAGAGTCTTAAGATAGCGTAGCTAGCCCCTAAGCACAGGCGGCTAATACAGCGGGAATATGTTGATTGAGGTTGCCCGCCCCCAAAAACAGGGCTAGATCGCCATTTTTCAAAATGCTGGGTAGAAAATGACTTAATTCAGCCAAATTGGCTTGATAGACGACATGGGGATGGTGCTGGCTCACGGCTTCGGCTAGGTCTTCCCCCTGAATGTTATGGATATTTGTTTCCCCGGCACTATAAATATCTGTCAAAATCACCACATCAGCATCCTTAAAGGCCGTGGCAAATTCCGCTAAAAAGGTGTGGGTGCGACTATAACGGTGGGGTTGAAAAATGGCCACTACCCGCTCTTGTTTACCGTGGTCTACTTTTTGTCGGGCCGCTGATAGGGTGGCTAAGAGTTCGCTGGGGTGGTGGGCATAGTCGTCAATGAAGGTGATGCCGTTGCAATAGCCTTTGTGTTCAAAGCGACGTTTGGCGCCCCCAAAGCTGGCGATCGCCGTTGCAATCACGGGAAAGTCCAATCCCAATAAACGGCCGACGGCCACGGCAGCCAAGGCATTACTAACGTTGTGATCCCCTGGTAAACTCACCGTCATGGTGCCCAAACAATGGCCCTGTTCCCAAACCTCCACTTGGTTTCCGTGGGCTAAGCGGGTAATCTCTCGAGCCTGGTAGTCGGCATCAGGACGATTCTGCAAACTATAGGTAATGGAGGGGGTTAAATGCGCCCGCACCACGTCGCAATCAATACAACCAATCAATGTCTGGCAATGGGATTCAAAGCTCTGGAAGATTTGGACTACCTCTGCGAGGGTGGCGTAATGGTCGGGGTGATCCAATTCAATATTGGTAACAATGCCAATTTCTGGATGGTGCTTGGTCAACGAGCCATCGGACTCATCCACCTCCGCCACCAGATATTCCCCGGCCCCCAGATAGGCATTACCTTGCCACGCATCGACTTCGCCACCGACCACAATGGTGGGATCCAGCCCAGCTTCTTTGAGGACATACCCAATCAAACTGCTGGTGGTGGTTTTGCCGTGGGTTCCCGCCACCCCTATCCCCCGGGACTCTGCAATTAAGGCGGCTAGAATGTCAGAGCGGTGATAAATAGGACACTGATGGGCGATCGCCGCTTGGTACTCGGCATTGGATTCATTAATTGCTGTTGAACATACCACCTGGGGTAAAGACTGGGTTTGAAAATGTCCATTGCCATTGCCGATACTTCCCGTTCCTTTGCCCACCAGATCCGTCACTGCGACGTCTCCCGTGTTATAAACCGGCAATTTGGCGTATTGACTGAGTTGTAACGACTGAAAGTACTGTAAATTTTCGGCGATTTGCTGGTGAAAAATTTTAGCCCCCACGGATTCGAGGCGATCGGTGATGTGACTGGTGCGGAGATCGGACCCTGAAACCGGTAGATGGCGCTTGGCTAACACGTAGGCCAGGGCTGACATACCAATGCCCCCAATGCCCACAAAATGGAAAGGACGACCACTAAAATCTACAGTATTCAAAGCAATGCTCCTCACAAGCCATAACGGTAATTTTCAAGCCTCTGCCAGTTAATTGCCCCCGCAATTAGGCGACATCATAGCAAAAACCCTACCCGACGGGATAGGCAAAACTATCATCCCATGCTAGGCGATGACGGCGATCGCCAAAAGAAAGGTTCCTTCATCTTGGGCTGGTGGTAGGGGATGGGGATCATGGGTAAAAAACGTATTTCCGATGACGGGATAACGCACCGAATCCTTACTCACCGTATGCATTTTCCCCCGGAGGTGTTCTGCCTTACCCAAAAGGTGTCCCGCTTAAAATTCAGGATCGAAGTGTTCAACCTTTAGGATATGATTGGTGTCATTAATATTCTTTAAATGTACTGAGCTAAAACACAGAGGGCAAGAAGAACGTGATTAGAGTAGCAATCAACGGATTCGGACGGATCGGACGCAACTTTCTGCGTTGCTGGCTAGGTCGCACTGATAGCCAATTAGAAGTCGTCGGCATCAATGACACCTCCGATCCCAGAACCAACGCCCACCTCCTGCGCTATGACTCGATGCTGGGCAAACTAGACGCGGATATTAGTGCCGATGACAATTCCATTACCGTCAACGGCAAAACCATCAAGTGCGTTTCTGATCGTAATCCGTTAAATTTGCCTTGGTCTGAGTGGGGCGTTGACTTAATCATTGAATCCACCGGGGTGTTTGTAAACCATGAAGGGGCGACCAAGCACATTGCCGCCGGGGCGAAAAAAGTATTGATTACGGCTCCGGGTAAAGGGCCTAACATCGGCACCTATGTGGTCGGTGTCAACGCCCATGAGTACACCCATGATCAGCATGACGTCATCAGTAACGCGAGCTGCACCACCAATTGCCTTGCCCCCTTTGCAAAGGTTCTGAATGACAACTTTGGCATTATCAAAGGGACAATGACCACCACCCACAGCTACACGGGGGACCAACGGATTTTAGATGCCAGCCACCGGGATTTACGCCGGGCACGGGCTGCTGCGGTGAATATTGTTCCCACCTCCACCGGTGCAGCTAAGGCTGTTGCCTTGGTAATTCCAGAATTACAAGGAAAATTGAACGGTATTGCCCTCCGGGTTCCCACCCCTAACGTTTCCGTCGTGGATTTAGTGGTTCAGGTGGAGAAAAACACCCTGGCTGAGCAGGTTAACACGGTCCTCAAAGAAGCCGCTGAAACCACCATGAAAGGGATTCTAGACTACACTGACTTACCCTTGGTTTCCAGTGACTTCCGGGGAACGGACTGTTCTTCCACCGTTGATGGTAGTTTGACCATGGTAATGGGCGGTGACATGGTGAAAGTTGTTGCCTGGTATGACAACGAGTGGGGCTATTCCCAACGGGTGGTTGATCTAGCCGAAGTGGTTGCCAATAACTGGAAATAGAAGCACGGAAAATCTTCCTCCGCGACTAAAAAATTGAATCATTCATCGTGGGATGATCAGCAAGACAGGGAGCATTTCCCTGTCTTTTTCGTTGTGAGGAAGTTTGTTGTTTATCCGGTTGGATAGCAAGACAGAGAATGAGTCTGATCCCAAATGCCTGTTCACGGTTGCCCCAGTGTTAGGGTTAGAACCCCAATGTTTTGGGAATGTATTTTTGTTAAAAATGGGCAGCGAGAGACTCGAACTCTCACGACCGAAGTCGCCACATTTTGAGTGTGGTGCGTCTACCAATTCCGCCAGCTGCCCTTGCTATTTATTTTTTCGGTTTCCAAATTATACTCAGGTTTGTCACCTTTAAGCAAATTTTGATAGGTGTGGGAACTACTCCAGCGATCAATTTCCTTCGCCCGCAACACGGGAACGGGATGGGTTAAGTCTTGGGTTTGCATCGTTTTTAACATTGCCCCCATTTCATCTTCACTGAGACGGTCATAGTCCCGGGCCTGTTCAATGAAAGCGTCAAGGTTTAATTGGGGGGCTAACTTGGGGGATCCCCCGGCGAGCTTCATCAACACCGACATCACTACCTTAGGATCTTGCACCGCTAACAATGCCGCGCGATCGCAACTAAATTCTGCACAACGAACCCACTCCAACATCTGGGCCTGGAGGGATTGGGTCAACATGGCGCCCCAGTTAGGAATTAACCCCACCGCTAAAACCATGATATTGGCCGCCGTTAGGTAAACACCATGTTCACACTTCAAATGGCCGAGTTCATGGGCCATGACCGCCTGAATTTCCGCCGGCGTTAACATATCCACCAAGGATGTGTGCATGACCATGAAAGGCTTTTTCCCCCGCATGGCAAAGGTGTAGGCGTTGGGCTGGGGATTTTGTTGGAGGTAGAGGTCCGGTGGCTCTACATCTAAAATGTGGCAGGCATTAATTAATAACTGGTGCAGATCGGGTAATTGCTTTTCGCTGATCCGAACACTGGCCGCCAGGTTATTGAGGGCAAAAAACTGTTCGGCCACTGATCCCAGTAACCCCCGCACCATTAAATCCATGCCGGGCAGTTGCTTGAGGTTGGCCGTGGCCTGGCGATCGAGGGGATGGCGAAAATCGTTGGCTTTGAGGCCAATTAACGGAATGGCAGTGGTTCCCATAAGGCTTTTTTGGTGGGGTAATTCAACGTCCCCAGACGGACTTGACGGGTAATAACTTTTCTAAGATAGTCCGAAAACCAGGAAAATCTCAATCTGGGGGCGCTAGGCAAATTGAGGGGGCAGTTGGCGAGGCAAGTTTAGCTGTTGCTCTAGTTGATAGGCCAACGCTAACACCGTAGCATCGGCAGCGGGTTGGCCGATGATTTGTACACTCAACGGCACCCCCTGGGCATCAAAGCCCACCGGAATGGCGATCGCCGGTAACCCCGACGCGTTAAAGGGGGGGCAGGGGGCAACCCATTCAATGATTTTTTGCACCGTTTCCGCTGGCCCGAGGTGAGACCATTCGCCAACTTTGGGAGGCTGATGACTATAGACGGGCAAAATTAAAGCGTCATATTGGGCTATGAAAGCCACAATGCGTCGAGAAATCACCTGCATTTGCCTTACCGCCTGCAAATACTCCCCAGCAGTACCACTATTTTCCCCTAACCACTGGTTAACGGGTTCCAATAATGGTAAGGGGATCCCCGATGCCCCAACACCGGCTTTCCAAATGGTCATAAAGGGTTCCACTAAGTCCCCGGCGTCGAAACACGCCTCTTCTAAGTCATGGCCTAACTGTTCACAAGCGGCGATCGCCGTTTTGACCCCCTGTTGAATCACTGACGTACTGGGAAAGGGAGGCAGGGAGAAATGGTAAGCAATGCGGAGCTTTTGGGGAGCAACTTGGGTAGACTGCAAAAAGGGGATTTCGGGCGGGGGCAACCAGTAGGGATCACCGGTGATATAACCCGCCATCCCATCCAACATCGCCGCTGCATCGAGCACCGTCCGACTCAAAGGGCCATTACTAGCAATGCCGCTTTGATAATCCCCCACAGGGGCGTTGGAAATCCGACCGCGACTGGGTTTAAAGCCCACTAAGCTGCAACAACTGGCGGGGCCCCGTAACGATCCGCCCCCATCTGACCCCTGGGCAAGGGGACAGAACCCCGCCGCCACCGCCGCCGCACTGCCCCCACTGGATCCCCCCGCTGTATGGTCTAACTGCCAGGGATTGCGGCTGGGGAGAAAGCCTGGGGGTTCGGTATAGGGAAAGGTGCCAATTTGGGAGGTGGTGGTTTTGCCTAAAATCACAAAACCCGCTTGCTTGAGCTTGGTGACGATGCCATCATCCCGGTCAGCGATATTTTCTTTTAACGCCGCTACCCCATAACTGACCGGCATACCCGCTACGGTATTCAAGTCTTTAATGCCAATGGGAACGCCAAAAAAGGGAGGGAGATTGTCAGTATCGCCGCTTTTACTTAACTGTTCCGTTTGCGCTTTAGCAGTGGCGATCGCCGTTTCCCTCGCAACATGGCAAAAACTGCCAACGATGTGATCCTGTTGGGCAAGGCGATCGAGGAAATATTCAGTGATCTCAAGGGGGGAAATGGCTCCTTTGCGAATCAACTGAGCTA
>JAYKHU010000105.1:0-6506 GCA_035285105.1 Synechocystis sp. | reverse complement strand
GCGGTACGGCAATTATCGGAAGAAGCCATGCGCCAGGCGGAGGATGTGGCCCAAGCGTTGGAACGGTTGCAGGCCATGAACCAATCCATTCAGGAAGTGGCAGAAAACGCCGCCCAAGCAGAATCGGCGGTGCAACAGGCAACCCAAACGGTGGATCAGGGGGAAGACGCCATGAACCGCACTGTAGACGGGATTTTAGCCATTCGGGAAACGGTGGCCGCCACCGCCAAACAGGTAAAACGGTTAGGGGAATCCTCCCAAAAGATTTCCAAGGTGGTTAACCTGATTGGGAGTTTCGCCGACCAAACCAACCTACTGGCACTCAATGCGGCGATCGAGGCGGCCCACGCCGGGGAAGAAGGGCGGGGCTTCGCGGTGGTTGCGGATGAGGTACGGTCTTTGGCGCGGCAGTCGGCGGAAGCAACGGCGGAAATTGCCGAACTGGTGGCCAGCATTCAATCGGAAACCAATGAGGTGGTGAATGCCATGGAAGCCGGGACGGAACAGGTAGTTGCCGGGACGCGCCTGGTGGACGAAACCCGTCGGAGTTTGAACCAAATTACCGCCGCCAGTGCCCAGATTAGTGAACTGGTAGAAGCCATTACCGCCGCTGCGGTGGAACAATCCCAAACCAGTCAATCCGTTACCCAAACTATGGCCCAAGTGGCGGCGATCGCCGACAAGACCTCATCGGAGGCCAGTAGCGTTGCCACCACCTTCAAAGACCTCCTGGCCGTCGCCCAATCCCTCCAGGACACCGTGCGGCAGTTCAAAGTTTAGTGATGAGGGCATTGGGGTTAGGGCTTCGTCAGTTTACGTTCCTGATTGTTCCAATCCCCTATGCTCCCCCTAAGACTTGAAATCTGACATCTGAATCCCTGACATCTGAATCCCTGACATCTGAAACTTGCCATGCCCCCAACCACCACCGAAGCCACCCCCTGGCAAACCCTGATCCCCGGTTTTACCGCCCTGCAAACCTCCGTTGGCAATGTCACCACCCATCACCAGACCATTCAACAGGCGATCGCCGTGGGGACAGAAACCAGTCAGGAGCGGCTCCAGGGGATGAAAACCATCCGGGAAACCATGGCCGCCACCAGTGACCAAATCTATCGTTTGGATAGTTCCACTCAGCAGATTGCCAATGCCATTAACCTGATTCGACATTTTGCGGCCCAAACCCACCTCTTAGCCCTGAAAGCCTCCATTGAAGCCGCCCGGGCCGGGGAAAATGGGCGGGGTTTCTCCGTCATTGCAGACGAGGTAAGGGGGTTAGCGGCCCAATCCGCTGAAGCCACAGCGGCGATCGAAGCGTTGGTGGTGACCATTCAATCGGAAGCCCGGGAACTGGGGAGTTCCATCAAACAAACCACCCAACAACTGAATGAGGAAGGGCGGGGGCTGGAAACAGATCAACAACAGTGGCAGGTCTGTGCCCAGGCCCAAGAGCAATTAGCCGATGCCCTCCTCAACTTGCAAAGTCTGGTCAAACAGCAAAATCAACTCATTAACACCCTTGGCTAACCGCACCCCCAATAACTGACAATTGCTCCCTAAAAGGTGCCATGATGAATTCCGACATCCGCGACCACGCCTACCAATTCTTTATTGAAGAAGCCCCCGAACTGTTGACGGCGATCGAGTCAACGTTGTTAAATCTGCGTCACGATCGCCAACCGGCCCAGGTCCACGAAATTATGCGGGCGGCCCATTCCATCAAAGGGGGCGCGGCCAGTGTGGAGTTACCGGCGATTAAGACGATCGCCCATCGCTTAGAGGATATTTTCAAAGCCCTCTACAACGACGCGGTGGTGGTGGATGAAACCATGGAAGGTCACTTGTTGCAGGCATTTGATTGCCTGAAGGATGCCCTCACCACCCAGATTGAGACGGGGGAGCTAGACCATGATGCGGCCCTGGACCAAGCCTTACCGGTTATTAGTGCCATTGAGGAACAGTTAGGGGATTATTTGGCGGCAGGGGAACAATATCTACCGAGTTCGGCGGATTTAGGGGTGGATATTGTTTCCTCCCTGTTTGAAGTGGACATTGTGCAGGGGATTGAGCAGTTGCAAACCGCCTACGATAGCGGCGATCGCCAATTAATTCAGGAAACTTTGCAGGCCCAAACGGAGGTTTTTGCTGGGTTAGCGGAGATTTTGAACTTATCGGGGTTTAAGGAAATTACCGAGTTAGTGCAGCAGGGGTTAGGGCAACCGGAGGGGGATCCCGTGGCGTTGGCGGCCCTGGCGTTGACCGATTGGCGGGGCAGTTGTGAACAAGTTCTACAAAATGGCGATCGCCAGCGGGGGGGAGAAGCGTCGGCGGCGTTAAGGGCATTGGTGAATGGGAAAGGGGTAAATGGGGCGGCCGACGTGGGCAGTGATGCGGCCTTTGCCGGGTTTGATGCGGTGCCGGATTTGGGGGATGTTTTTGGCGGGTTCGGGGAGTTAACCGGAGACGATGGGGCAAACGAGTTTGCGGGCATGGACTTCCCGGCGTTGGCTGAACCGGCGGAGATGATTGCGGAAGGTGAGGATAATGCGTTTGCGGGCATGGAATTTCCCGATCTAGGTACCGGGGAATCGGCGGAAGAGAATGTGTTCGCGGGCATGGAATTTCCCGATCTAGATAGTGCCGATCAACCGGCCGATGAATTTGCCGGCATGGACTTTCCTGAGTTGGAGCCTGTGGCCGCCGATATTTCCCCCGAAATCCCTGAACCTTCTGAACAAGCAGAATCATTCCCGCCGGAAATCGTTAATTTAGACGATCCCCCCTATCACTTTTTTATTGAAGAAGCCCCGGAATTATTACAGGCGATCGAGAATGGTTTGCTGGCCATTCGGCAGGATCGGTCGGCAGCCTTGGTACATGAAATTATGCGGGCGGCCCATTCCCTCAAAGGGGGAGCAGCCAGTGTGGGGTTAAACGGCATTAAGTCCATTGCCCATCGCCTAGAGGATATTTTTAAAGCCCTCTACAGCGATGAAGTGGTGATTGATGAAACCATGGAAACCCAGTTGCTGACGGCCTATGATGCCCTCCGTAATCCCCTAGAAGAACAAATTAGTACAGGATACTACGACCCCAACGCTGCCTGGGGCCAAGCCGAGCCAATGATTGCCGCCATTGAAGCCCAACTGGGCGATCGCCTGGCAGCGGGGGATCAGTTCATGCCCAGTTCGGCGGATTTAGGGGTGGATATTGTCGCCTCCCTATTTGATGTGGACATTCGCCAAGGGATTGACGCCCTTCGTATCGCCCAACAGTCCGGGGATCAGGGACTAATCCGGGAAACCTTAACTAGCCAAACGGAGGTCTTTTTAGGGTTAGCGGAAATTTTAAATCTCCCCGGTTTCAAGGCCATTGGCGAAGCAGTGCAACGGGCCTTGGCCGCTAACCCTGACCAATTAATGGCCATTACCACCCAAGCCCTCAACGATTGGCAAGGCAGTTGCGATCAAGTCCTGCAAAACGGCGATCGGCAACAAGGGGGCAGTCCGTCGCCCCAACTACTCGCCTTGGGAGAGCGGGAAGAGAAAGAATCCATCTATCAACCCAGCGATTCCCCCAAAGTGCTCAGTGATTTGTTCTTCGGGGAGGATGAGGAAGAAGAAGCGGTGGCGGAAGGGGAAGCCCCTCCAGTTCCTGAGCCGGACATTGTTACGGAAACCCCCTTACAGGAACTAAGCGATGCCGAAGCGGAAGATGCCTTTGCGGCCCTGATGGATATGGGGGATCAAGGGAGTCCTTCCTCGGAAACGGAAGCAACAGAGGCGATCTCGCCCCCCCTCCCGGAAACGTTACCGTCCTTGGAAGATGTCTTTGGTGGTTTAACCCCCGACAGTGCCCAGGCGGAAATGGTTGATTTGACCGAGACCACGGCCCCCAGTCTGAACGAAGCGGATTTATTGGCGGCGGTGCAGTCCATTGAACAGGCCTTTGAGCAGTTGCCGGTGGAAGAAGAGGCGCCCCCCGCAGCAGCAAGCCAACCAACGCCGCCCCCTGAGGTAAAAGCGGAGGAACCGACCCGTCCTCCAGAACATTTCCCAGAACGTCGTAAAATGCCCCGGGCCAATAATCCGGCGAACCTGTCCATTCGGGTGGATTTCCAACGGTTAGAGCGGATGAATAACTGGGTAGGGGAATTGGCCATTAACCGTAACAGTTTATCCCTGCAAAACGAACAGTTACAGAGCGCGGTGCGGGCCTTGTTAGGTCGTTTTAGTCGTTTCCAAGGCATGACCAATAAACTGCGGGAATTGGCGGATCAGTTAGTGATCGCCCCTGACCGTCGGGAGCAAATTGCCTGGATTAGTAATGCCTTTGACTCGTTAGAGATGGATTCCTACGGGGAATTGTCGGGACAGTTGCAGGAAATTTTGGAAGAAATGATGCAATTGGAAGAGTCGGTGGACGATATTGTGCTGTTCGCCCGCGCCTCCAACCAAAGCCTCGATGCCCAAAAGCAAATGCTCTTCTCCCTGCGGGATGAGTTGATGTGGGCGCGGATGTTACCCCTAGGGGAAATTTTGAATCGGTTCCCTCGGATGTTGCGGGATATGAGTACCAAGTTTAAAAAGCCGGTGCAGTTAAAACTCAACGGCACAGCGGTGTTGGTCGATCGCCTGGCATTGGAGAAATTAAACGATCCCCTCATGCACATCCTGCGGAATGCCTTCGACCACGGCATTGAATCCCCCGCTGAACGACAGGCCGCCGGCAAACCGGCCACGGGAACCATCGAAATCTTTGCCAGCCATCAGGGGAACCAAACCATTATTGAAATCCGGGACGATGGGGGCGGTTTAAACCCAGACAAAATTCGGCAGCGGGCCATCGAACGGGGCTTAATTACACAAGAACAAGGCGATCGCTTGACGACGGATCAAATTCAAAACCTGATTTTTGAACCCAACTTTTCCACCGCCGATAAAGTTAGTGAACTGTCCGGGCGGGGTGTGGGTCTGGATGTGGTGCGTCAACAGTTACAAGCCCTGAAGGGCAGTATTGTCGTCTCTTCCCGATTGGGTCGCGGCAGCACCTTTTCCCTGCGTCTACCCCTTACCCTCACCATTGCCAAATTACTGGTGTGCCTGGTGGGACAAAGCCATACCCCCAATGCCCCCCTAACGGCGATCGCCATCCCCTCCGATAGTGTGGCGGAATTGCATGTCCCCCAACCGAATCAAATTAAAACCAGCGGCGGTCAACGCTTCTTACTGTGGCAAAACCTCACCGTTCCCATCTATCCCCTCCACCAACTCATTCCCTACAACTGCGCCGTTTCCGAACGTCAGGCCAGTAAGCTACTCACCAGTGTGCCCCAACCAGAGGACTGGAGTTTACCGATGGTATTGCTACGGCTAGGCGATCAATATTACGCCCTGGAAGTGAACCGTCTGGTCACGGAGCAGGAACTGGTGATCAAACCCTTTTCCCCCATTTTGCAAGCCCCCAGTTATCTCTACGGCTCCACCATTTTGGCGGACGGGACGTTAATTCCTGTGGTCAACGGGGCGTTGTTACTGGAATGGCATTGGCAACAGGGGAGCGACAACCTAGCTATGGCAGATATCGGCCAAGACGGGATGGGCGAGGAAGACCTCACCACCGACACCGCCCAAACCCCCACCATCCTTGTGGTAGACGACTCCGCCGCCCTACGGCGCACGTTGGCCTTTACCTTGGAAAAAGCCGGCTATCGCGTGGTTCAAGCCCGGGATGGTCAGGAGGCCCTCAAAACCCTGGGTCAAACCACCGATATCAATCTCATTATCTGCGATGTGGAAATGCCCAATTTGAACGGTTTCGAGTTCTTGGGGCAACGGCGGCGCAATCCCGATTTCCTCAAAATCCCCGTCGCCATGCTCACCTCCCGGGGCAGCGACAAGCATCGGCAATTGGCCATGACCCTGGGGGCCAACGCCTACTTCACCAAGCCCTACATTGAGCAACAATTCCTCACAGCGGTGAAAGACCTGTTAGCCGGTCGGTCGTTAGCCGTTATCTAATCCCTCCTCCTTACTCCTAACCCCCTACTCCCATGGCGATCGATAGTATTTCCCCCCTGTCCTATTCCGCGGCCACCGCCGACCAATCCGTTGAAACAACCCGCCCCCCAGAAAAATTTCTGCTCTTTGCCATGGGGAAATTAAACCTGGCCCTGCCGATCGCCCTGGTGGTCAAAATTTTGCCCCATACCCCCAGCTATGGCAGTGGGTTATCGGATACCGGCATCCTGAATTTAGAAGACCGATCCATCACGGCGATCGATCTCCACCGTCGTTTATTCCGTGTGCCCCAACCCCCCACCGGGCGATCGCGGCAGTATTTTATTTTGTTAAAAAATCGCAAGGGCGAAGAATTTTGCTTACTGGTTAACGAAGCCCCCACCTTGATGGATGTGCCCCACAAACAAATCCGCAAATTACCCGAGTCCTACCGTCAGACTGATAGCTTGCAGTGTGCCAGCCATGTACTACTAATAGAACAAAAAA
>JAYKHU010000104.1:0-7077 GCA_035285105.1 Synechocystis sp. | reverse complement strand
AATATTGAATGTCGGGATGCGGTGTTGGCCTATGACGGGACGAAACCGGCGATCGCCGCAAAAACGGGTAAGGTTCGGACTCGTTGGGGCGGCAAGATGATGATCCATCCGGTAACGGGGCAGGAGGTTCCTGATCCGAGCGATCAGGTGGAGATTTTGGAATATATCAACCCAAGAGAAGCGGTTTGGCCGGAGGCTGATTATATTGTTTCAAATCCGCCATTTTTAGGTAATGCGAGAATGCGGGAATATTTAGGCGATGGTTATGCGGAAACATTGAGAAAAGTTTATAAAGATGTGCCGGATACGATAGATTTTGTGATGTATTGGTGGCATAAAGCAGCAAATTTAACAAGAATTGACAAGCTTCAAAGATTTGGATTAATTACAACAAATAGCATTTGTCAACCACGTTCTAGGATTATCGTAGAAAGATTTTTAAATTCAAAGCAAAAACAACTAGAAATATTCTTTGCTATTCCTGAACATCATTGGATTGAAGGTGATGCTGCTGTGTGCGTTTCCATGATGGGAGTTAGTGCAACATCTTCTATATCTTTTTTTAGGATTGGGAAACAAAAACAAGCAAGAAGTTTAGACTCTAATGAAAAAGAAGTTAAGGTTGCTTTCTTCAATGTCAAAAAAATATTAGCAGACTTGACCCATGGTGTTGATATTTTATCTGCAAAAACACTTAATCAAAATTCAAAAATCTGTTATCAAGGAATGAAATTATGCGGCGAAGGATTTGTTTTTAATTTTACCGAAAATTTAGAATTAGAACCAGAATTTATTAAACCTTTTTTTGGTGGACGTGATCTTGTTTCAGGAAAACCGGAAAGATATGCAATTGATTTATTTGGTCTTGATGAACATGATGTTCAGGAAAAAGCGCCAAAAATTTATAATCATATTCTGGAAGCAATCAAACCAATGCGTTTGGCGTCAAGAAATATTAATCTTTCCAAATATTGGTGGATTTATGAAAGACCAAGACCTGATTTCCGAAAATCAATTGAATTATTAAGACGCTTTATCGCAACGCCACGAACTTCTAAACATCGATTTTTTGTCTTTCTACAATCTAATGTAATTCCAGAAAGTGAAATTGTTGTAATATCTATTGATGATGCTTATATTTTAGGTTTGCTTTCAAGTATATGTCATCAAAAATGGGCTATTATAGCAGGTACTAATTTAGGAGGAAATACACCTCGATATAATAATTCGTTGTGCTTTTCTAGTTTTCCCTTCCCCGATCTCCCTGAAGACCTAAAACAAAAAATCCGAGAACTGGGCGAAAGATTAGACAGCCATCGTAAACAAGTCCAAGCCAACCATCCCGAAATCACCATCACCGCCATGTATAACTGCCTCGAAAAAATGCGGAGCGGCGAACCCTTCACCGACGGCGATCGAGAATTTAATAACAAAGCCCTAATCACCACCCTTAAACAAATCCACGACGACCTCGATCGCCTAACCTTTCAAGCCTATGGTTGGGATGACTTAATCCCCCTGTGGCAACAAACCCAAACCGAACCCAATAATACCGAAATCAAAGAACAACTCGAACAAAGCATCCTGCAAAGATTAGTTGACCTCAACGTAGAACGGGCCCAAGAAGAACGTAACGGGCTAATCCGTTGGCTCCGTCCCGACTATCAAGCCCCCGATCAAGTTACTACCCAAAAAGTTATTGAAGGGGTCGGCGTAGAAGAAAAGATTGAAGAAACCATTGCTCCCCCAGAACAACAAAAATTCCCGGCTAAACTCAAAGATCAACTCGCCACCATTCGGGATCTCCTGCGTAGCCAAGGCGGAGAATGGACAGTGCCCCAAATTTCTGCCCAATTTAAAAACAACAGCACCAAACAACAAACCGCCATTCAAAATTGCCTCGATAGCCTCGAAGCATTAGGTATTATCCTTAGTCACATTGAAGCTCAAACTAAACGCTACTTCACCACCGATTAAATAGTTAAAGGGTGAAAAAACGGCGATCGCCCTTTGAGTCCCGACAGTCAAAAATCAAAAGGCGCATTAAGCAACGCCCCCTATCACTCTCCATTACACCGAATTACAAACTAACTGGGAATTAGCCAGACAACAACAACCTTTACAAAAAATTAAACCATTGGAGTAAATTATGCTACAAGATATTATTGCCGTTAAACTCCTGCAAAACACCAAACTTCATCTTCGCTTTGAAGACAATCAAGAAGGCATCGTTGACATCCAACAACAAATACAATCTTATCGCCCAATTATTGATCAAACCTCTTGAATTAACGTGCTGATTCGCCTTTAACCCATGAAAAATGTTTAGTGGTTTCATTAACCACTAAGGGGGCGATCGCCGATGTCAAAATCCTGCGCTTAAATGCGGTACATTGTTGGTTATTATCCGCAGCCCCTGAGATCACCTCTGTTTATCAACTGGTCAATCACGATGGATTTTGGAGGACGGGGCCTTGTGCCAGAGATTACAGCCGCCTCTTTGTGCCCAGCCCTGTCAAAACCATCAAACCCGTAGGGCGATTAATGTTTATCACTTGTGGCTGAGTCATAGTGCTGTAATCGCAACATGTCCACCTTCCACAGCCTCGATCTGAAGTTTAAAACCATACAACCAACCCATCCCTACTAGCGGATCAGCTTCAGAAGCTGCCACATCAATAATTTTCTCCTGTCCATCCCAGATCACAGAGGCTTTGTATATTTCAAAAATCACTTCGCTACCGTCACCTAATGTACCAATATCCCGATAGTGCCAAGGTAACCCAAGATCCGTTATGGTAGAAGGCGATAAAGATAAAAAGCCAGTAAATCCAGTATCAATTACAGCATCGACAACTATTCTGGGTGAACCGATACAACCGACTGCAACTTTAATAATTGCTTCACAATGATTGTTGACCACGCCGAACATCATATGATTTTTCTCTGGCTGTGACTGCCAAAACGGAAGACAGCTCTATGTCCAATCCGAATCACCCAAGGTTGGGCATCGGGTTCACGTTCATAAAGTCGGTCAACGGCAACCATAGCAGTGTCCGCTACCTCAAAAGTGCCTGTTTCAATGTTGATCGCCACAATTCTCCCCTGATTGCCTTGCTCAACTTGGGGGCACACTTGAGACTCGTAAATCTCATTGCCCCGTCGAGCAAATTCTTCTTTGCTATAGCGGGGTTGTCGAATTGTCATCGGCTTGACCTTCGTTGCAACATTGTCCTTTGATTTTACGGTTATTTAAGCCTGTTCGATGAACCGTAATACCTGCACTGTATCTTGATTTTCAGTAAAACAACAAAACGGAATTCCATGACTGAGGTGGCTCCCCAACATCAGGCCAACCAACGGTGGTGCGACGGAAAAGGGGGGATTCAGGGGAATAAAAAAAGGTTATTTTCCTGCCTCGCAATAGTGGCGAAAGCGGGCAGATAATTGATCCACGGTTAACCCTTGGGTCCAATACTCCAACAACGCATGGCCTAAGGCCCAGGCATTGCGATCAGGGGCGACGGGGTTGTCCAACAACAACGGCCAGAGGGTCAGTAAGTCAAAATTGGCGAGGTCTGGCTCCTCGGCGGCGAGCAAATTAAATAGATCGTAGGCTAACTGTAATTTGCCCAACACCAACGGTAATTGTTCAATGGGAATTTGTTCCGCCAATAAATAGGCCAAAGCAGGGGATCCCGTTGAGAGGTTGGACACAAACTGTAAAACGGGACTTTTCAGTAACGCGGTGACTCCCTGGGTAGTGGTCATTTGCAGGGCATAGCGGTCAATAATCTGAGCAGCCGCAGCAGCCCGGGCTTCGAGGTTATTTAAAAATCGGGCCAGGCGTTGTTGTTTAGCGGGGGGAACCACGGCTAACAGGGTTAAAGACAAATCCTCTAGTCCTAACCCCGGTCGGTTTAACTGGGGATCGGCATTGGCGATCGGTAACACTTGGCGGCAGTAATCCCCTAATTGAGCACTGCGATATTGCACCGCTTCTCGAATCGCTTTTTCCTTGGCTTGTTCTCCTTGTTGCCAATCGTAGGGGGGGTGCCATTCCCGCACGGGCCGGAGGCGATCGACTTGGGTAACCAGTAATATCACCGGGCGATCGGCGGCGTTTTGTTGTAGGTCTTGAAGAAAATCCGCATCCATCTGCAATGCGGGATCTAAAGCGGGATTAAGTAATAAGATCACATCTGCTTTTTGGGCGTAATCCAACACCAATGCCCGTAAATCCGCCCGTTGCCCCTGTTCGTAACCGGGACTATCCCACAGGGCTAAACTTTCACCGTCCCGGGTTTGCCATTGATATTCGGCAATGTCAGTGGTGCTGGGCAGGAGGTCTGTTATGGCTAAATTATCCTGAAAAAGGGCATTGATTAAACTACTTTTGCCGGCCCCGGTTCTCCCGACGAGCAAAATTTTGACGGGTTGCTGGTTTACCTGTTCAGGGGGCTGACTTTGGGCCAATAGGGCTTTGAGAGTCTGGGTTCGGGCCTTGGCCAGGGTTGGTTTATTGGCGTTGGCAAAACTATCGGGTAAATCAGGATTCAACGCCGGACTATAAAGGGCGATCGCCTGACGGCAGAGGGTTCTGAGGGTGGCTTCCCGCAGTTGTTGACTGAGGTTCACCAATAATTGTTGGGTGGCTTGTTGACTATTTTCCCGACTGACATAGCGGGCGGCAGCGGCGGCGGGATTTAGTACCCATTGGCTCCAATTCCAGACCCGCCAAATTCTTCGCAAGGAAGGTTCTAGTTTTTGATATACCTCATAGGATTGGTAAACCTGGGCGATGGAAACCTGGTTTAAGGTCGGGGATAAGGTGGCAATCCAGCGATCCATGTCGTCCACGGTGCCGCGAATTAAGCCATAGGCATCGGGCAAATAAATATTTAACAAGGGGTATTTCACATCGGGGTAGTAGGCCTGGGCCACCACCGTCACCACTTGCTGACAACGTTGCCAAAATAATGCCCAATCCTGCCAGGCGGGGACATCTTGGCGGGAGGCTTGCAGAATGGTTTTCAGTTCTGTTTCAATGCGGGTCAGGGTTTGATCGGGCGGGGCGTCGGTGGGGGTGAGGGGAATCCCTTGGGCTTGGGTTATAACGGGGCTGTCGAGCATCGGGGCTGTCCAGCGCACCAACAGCCATCGCCAACCTACTAATAACAGGATAAAAATTGCCCAAATCCAGTTCACTCCCCAGGCGTTAATCTGCCAACTGGCCGCCACCAAAATAAAACTGACTACCACGGCGATCGGTAAACTCAGTACGATCCATTGCCAACGGGTAAAACGCATAGGGGTTATTGCTCAAAATCGCTCAAAAATGCTCTGTCACTTTCCCAGCTTATTCGGTCATTATTTTTGAGGGCATCCCCTAAACGCTTTGGGTTTGTCGATAGCGATAGTAGGCAGCGCAGGCGCCCTCGGAAGAAACCATGGGGGCCCCTAGGGGATGTTCCGGGGTGCAATCCTGACCGAAGGCGGAACAATCGCTGGGCTTGCGTTGACCCTGCAAAATTTCTCCGCTCAGGCAAATCTCTTCGGTTTTCTCTGGGGGCATGGTAGCAAGTGGGTCTTTAAATTTTACCTGGGCATCCCAGGGTTGAAACTGTTCCCGTAATCCCAAGCCACTCGCAGGAATGATCCCCAATCCTCGCCAAGACCGATCCACCGGTTCAAAAACGGTGTTGATAATGTGTTGAGCCGTTTGATTCCCCTGCCCTTGCACGGCCCGACGGTATTGATTTTCACACTGAAATTGTCCGCTTTCTAATTGTCGGACACAGGCCAAAATGCCTTGCATAATATCCACCGGCTCAAACCCAGTAATCACGATGGGCACATGGTATAGGGTGGCGATCGCCTGATAGGCAGCTTCCCCCATGACAGTGCAGACATGACCCGCTGCCAGAAAGCCTTGCACCAAGGAGTTGGGATCGGATAACAACGCCGTCATCGCTGGGGGAACTAACACATGGGCACAAAGGAGGGAAAAATTGGGGATTTGCTGCTGTTGTGCTTGATATACGGTCATTGCCGTTGCTGGCGCTGTGGTTTCAAACCCAACGCCGAAAAAGACCACCTGGCGATCGGGATTCATCTGAGCAAGGTGTAAGCAATCGAGGGGGGAATATACAATCCGCACATCCCCGCCCTGGGCCTTCACGCTTAATAAATCGTCATCACTACCGGGAACCCGCAACATATCCCCAAAAGAACAGAAAATGACTTCCGGTTGACGGGCCAGAAAGAGGGCCTGATCAATCAATGCGGTTGGCGTCACACACACGGGACAACCGGGGCCGTGGATTAAGGTAAGGTCAGCGGGAAGCAGGGTATCAATGCCGTATTTGACAATGCTATGGGTCTGACCACCGCAAATTTCCATTAACGTCCAAGGGCGGGTCAACTGCTTGGCGATCGCCGTCTGATAATGGGCCACGGTTTGAGCGTCCCGATATTCGTCAACGTATTTCATAACTGGAGTATTAATCTGGGCTTGGATAGACGTCAGGGGAGAGGAAGGCTATGCTGCTCACTTTAGCGAAATTCACCCATAATGAAATTGCATAGTCCTAGGAAATCTTGCCCATGCCCCAGTCCCTAGCCTCCTTAAAACACGATTTGCCGGATTTAATTGACCGTTACCGTTCCCAGGTGGACTTTATTAGTATTCGCTTAGAACAATCAGAGGGGACTCAGATTAGCCTCCGGGGGGACCAAGTGGAAACCCTGAGTGAAGGTCTTTCCGTTGGTGGCCAGGTGCGGGTGTGTCATCGAGGGGGTTGGGGGTTTGCTAGTTTTAACCGCTGGGATCATTTGTCCCAACGCCTGGAGGCGGCGATCGCCGCTGCGCTGTTAATTGGGGACGATGAAACCCTATTAGCGCCGGTGACACCGATCCAACAAACATTTATCAATCCCCTCACAGGGAAGGATCCCCGTCATATTTCCTTGGCAGAAAAAAAGGCCTTGTGCGACCACTACAATGATCTGCTCCGGGCTGTTAGCAACAAAATCACCACCACCCATGTGCGCTATGGCGACAGTCAACAAACGGTG
>JAYKHU010000103.1:0-10831 GCA_035285105.1 Synechocystis sp. | reverse complement strand
AGGAATCTGCTCTAGATAATAAATTAGATTTTTAGGCATATTGTGACTTGTGTTAGGTTAGTATTGCGATTTTACGGATTATCCTCCATTTTACTCGCCCGTTATCGACATTGAAACAGCCCTGCCCCTTATTAAGGGGGGATTTAGGGGGATCAAACCCAAAAGCGAGTCTTAAGCCGAGATGTGTGCCCACGGTAGCCCCAGGAAGGAGGGGGGATTTGTGTAAAGTTCCGTCTCAATTTGTGCGCTGGGGTTAGCTTCCCTGTCAATAATGGAAATAGGAACGAAATCGTTCTGCAAATTATTTAGATTTGTTACGAGTAGACAATCTTCGCCATTATTTTTTGATTATTCATGTATCGCTGAGGTTATATTTATGAACCGCACCGCTAAAGTAACGATCACTGCCATTGACTGGCCCCTCTTGGTAATGGGCACATTGGGACTATGGCTGAGTGGAAGCCTGTTGGTTGACCTATTAGTGGTTCCCAGTTTATCCGCCGCCGGCATGATGTCCCAACCCGATTTTATTAGTGCAGGACATTTACTATTCTCCGTCTTTAACCACCTTGAAATGCTGTTGGCCGGGGTGATTTTATCCGGTTGTTTCGTTTTACAGCAACAGGGCTTTTTTCAGCAGACTAGCCAACGGTTAAGCGCCATTGTGGCAGTGGGACTATTGGCGATCGCCATCATTTATACCTATGGTTTAACCCCTGCCATTACCGACCTCGGGTTTGACATGGCCAACTTCAACGGACTCGGGGAAATGCCCCCGGGGATGATGCCCTTGCATTGGGCTTACTGGGGGTTAGAATTGGTCAAAATAACGTTGGGCGTCACGTTGTTACGGTGGTGCTATCGGTCTTTTCCCCATTGGTCCCAAACGGCTAATTAGCGTCATTGACGGTGACACCGTTGCAAGGATAGTGTTTGTTTACATCTCTCTTCCCGGAGAGATTTTTTTTCTGGGACTGTCTTTCCGGCGCGATCACATAAAATTAAGCCAGAATTGTTGGGGTAAAACCTGTTATGAATCATCGTATTCTTGTCGTTGAAGATGAAGAAAAACTTGCTCGGTTTATGGAGCTAGAGTTGAAATATGAAGGCTATGATGTCAGCCTCGCCAAAGATGGGATGGCTGGGTTAACCCAAGCGCGGGAATCTTCCCCAGATTTATTGTTGTTAGATTGGATGCTCCCAGGGATGTCCGGGTTGGATGTCTGTCGTCGGCTACGGGAAACCGGCAGTAAGGTGCCGATTATTTTGATTACCGCCAAGGATGATATTGCTGACCGGGTGGCTGGCTTAGATGCAGGGGCCGATGACTACATTGTTAAGCCATTTAACTTAGATGAATTGTTAGCCCGGGTGCGGGTGCAGCTCCGACGAACCCAAGACGACAGTGACGAGAGTTTGCAATTTGCTGACCTCCGTTTTAATCGGAGTACCCGGGAAATTTACCGGGGCGATCGCCTGATTGAGTTAACGGCCAAAGAATTTGAATTATTAGATTATTTACTTTCCCATGCCCGCCAGGTACTCACCCGGGAACAGATTTTAGAGCGGGTTTGGGGCTATGATTTCATGGGCGATTCAAACATTATTGAAGTCTACATCCGCTATCTGCGTTTAAAGCTAGAAGCCGAAGGGGAACCCCGCCTCATCCAAACCGTGCGGGGGGTGGGTTATGTTCTTCGGGATTAGTGAGCGCGGGGGGCACAAAGAACTTTTATAATTTGGGAAATCGTCATCCCCGAAATTTCCTATGACTTATCGTATGGATCGCCACAGCTATGCTCATACTTTTGGCCCGACCCTAGGGGATAAGGTGCGCTTAGCGGATACGGAATTGTTCATTGAGGTGGAACAGGATTTAACCACCTATGGGGATGAGGTCAAATTTGGCGGTGGTAAAGTCATTCGAGATGGGATGGGGCAATCTCCCCTCAGTCGGGCTGAAGGGGCGGTGGATGTGGTGATTACCAATGCTTTGATCCTAGATTGGTGGGGCATTGTAAAAGCAGATGTGGGGATTAAGAATGGGCGGATTTGTGCCATCGGGAAAGCGGGCAACCCCCATATTCAAGACAATGTGACCATTATTATTGGCCCTGCAACGGAGGCGATCGCCGGGGAGGGGATGATCTTAACAGCGGGGGGCATCGATGCCCATGTGCACTTTATTTGTCCCCAACAGATTGAAACGGCGATCGCCTCAGGCATTACCACTCTCTTCGGGGGCGGTACCGGCCCCGCCACCGGCACCAACGCCACCACCTGTACCCCTGGGGAATGGAATATCCACCGCATGTTACAAGCGGCCGATGCCTTTCCGGTGAATCTGGGTTTTATGGGGAAAGGGAACAGTAGTCAACCCGCAGGGCTGGTGGAACAGGTTAAAGCCGGGGCGATCGGGCTGAAGCTCCATGAAGATTGGGGCACTACCCCCGCGGCGATCGATGCCTGTCTCAGTGTGGCGGAGGATTACGACGTCCAGGTAGCCATTCACACCGACACCCTCAACGAAGCCGGTTTTGTGGAAACCACCATCGCCGCGTTGAAAAATCGCGTTATTCACACCTATCACACCGAAGGGGCCGGGGGCGGCCATGCCCCGGACATTATTAAAATTTGTGGGGAATTAAACGTTCTCCCCTCATCAACAAACCCCACCCGTCCCTACACCGTCAACACCTTAGAAGAACATCTGGATATGTTGATGGTGTGCCACCACCTTGATCCCGACATTCCCGAGGATGTGGCCTTTGCTGAATCCCGTATCCGCCGTGAAACCATCGCAGCGGAGGATATTCTCCACGACCTGGGGGCGTTTAGCATGATTTCCTCTGATTCCCAAGCCATGGGGCGGGTGGGGGAAGTCATTCTTCGTACCTGGCAAACCGCCCACAAAATGAAGGTGCAACGGGGTCAGTTAGGTGAGGAAACGGGGGCTAATGATAATTTTCGGGCCAAACGCTACGTGGCAAAATACACCATTAACCCCGCTATTACCCACGGGGTCTCTGATCAGATTGGTTCCGTTGAAGTCGGTAAACTCGCTGACTTGTGCCTATGGCGTCCCAGTTTCTTCGGGGTCAAGCCGGAATTGGTCATTAAAGGGGGCATGATTGCCTATGCCCAAATGGGGGATGCCAATGCGAGTATTCCTACCCCCCAACCGGTGCACATGCAACGGATGTTTGCGAGCTATGGAGGGGCGATCGCCGCCACAAGTTTAACCTTTGTGTCCCGTAAAGCGGCGAAGAAGGACATTGGCAAGCAACTCGGATTGCAAAAACCCATTGTCGCGGTGAAAGGCATCCGGGGCTTAACCAAAAAAGATTTGAAATTAAATGATTATATGCCCCACATGGAAGTAGACCCTGAAACCTATGAGGTACGGGCTGATGGGCAATTACTCACCTGTGAACCGGCCCAGGTTCTCCCCATGGCCCAACGTTATTTCTTGTTTTAACGGCAATTTTGATTAAACCTGGTGCCCATTTTCTGGCAAATCCTCATTGCCCAACGCTGGCGAGTGATCCCCCTTGTCAGCCCGCTGGTGTCGGGCATTGAGAGGAAACGAGAGACGGGTCATGCGGCTGGGAATGGGGGTGCGGGGAACCGGTTGCAGACCTTGCAACACCTCGGACAGTTGCAAACGCTCCGGTTTGGTTTCCTTGAGTTTGTGCCACACTGACCGGGACATCAACAGACGATGTTCAGACCGTTCCGCCCCCAGTTGCTCTAAATATTCTTCCCGTTCGTGTTGATAATCCGCTGATTCTAAAATGAGGGATTGATTGGGGCGTCCCTGAACCAGTTGGGCCATTTTGACCAACAATTTTGGATAGAGCCAGGTATAAGCGGGATGCACTGTTAATTCCGCTTGGTGGGGGTGGTTCCCCGTGGCAGAAAGGGTCAGTTTGAAATAGGCGATCGCCGCTTTGCGTTGAGGTTCAAACACATAACCACTGACCACATCTCGACCGATGTACCAATTTTGCAGACGATTAACCAACGCCGCCAGGAACTGGCATTTAAAATCTTGAATATGGCGATCGAAAACCTGACGCATCAACGGTGGCATGGACACACAATCGAGTTGATATAACAGCGCCGCATCGGCATTGCTCACCGGCAGTAGGTTGGGTAAATCGGGGTCATTTTTGGCCAAGTTTTCTAGCAACGGTGCCGATAGGGACCAATAAGTCATCTGGGCGAGGGGCTGAAACCCATTTTGACGATAGAGGGCCAGGATATTTTTATCGTTGACATTAACGTCCAAGACCCAAGTCCGGGCTTCCCAAATGGTTTGAAAACAGTGGCGCAGTAATTGGGACCCCATCCCCTTGGGATCGGTGACTAAGTGGGATTGAATGGCTTCTGGTTCCACCAAAACCTGTTCTACTCGCCAAGTTGAGCGACTGCTATTGAAGGGAGCAACACGGATAAAGCCGTTAATTTTGCCGCTGCTCTTTTGCTCCGCCACAAACCCATGGAAGAGATGTTGCAGCGGATTACGAAAACACCCCAGACTTTTCACCAATCCGTACCAAAGGCGATTGTGCCGTAACTGGCTAATGAGGGCCACGTCAGGGCCCGCCTCACTCTTTTGCCATAATTGCTCTAGCGCCTCTAGGTCGCGGAACTGAACGGCACGAATCACCAAGGAGCAGTCTTGATTAGGGGTAACCATAGGGCAGCAAAAGATCGTATCTCCCCCATCTTAACGGCTTTATCCCCCAAGGAATGTCCTGGTTTAACCCAAATCTAAAAGTTCTAGCTTAGTAAAGGTGAAATCCGTGGTGGTGGTTTCACCGCCGGGATTAATCGCCTCCACAATTTGTTGGCTCGGCAGGTAATAGCCCTTCAATTCCGTATAGGTTTCGAGAAAGTTGCGTTTTCCTCTTAACTCATTATTTTTGGGATTACGGAAAATGGCGTTATATTTGACCGCAATGTAGCCGTTCCCCGTATCTAAACTTTCTTCGGTATTGATGGTAAATGCCATGGGCCCCATCACGCGGCTGACTTGGCAGATTTCGGTACCCCGAATTTTATAATTTGACCCCATGGCGTCCCCTTTCACCTCGATTTCCCGGGCCCCCGTGGGATCAGTCTCCCCAAAGCTAAATTGGTTTTTGCCATGGGATTTTTCAAAGTCCCCCTGTTTACGATGGGTAACAATGTCCCGTAATTGGTTATAAACGCTTTCTTTCACGGTGTCATCTTCAAAACCAGTTACCTCAACGCTGTAGTCTGCTTTGACTTCCACGTCTCCTTCATAGCGTTCATCCCCTTGGGTAATGGTCAAATGAGCGCGGTAGCCTGGAAAGTTCGCATCCCAGGTGTAACGGTTTTCGTAGGCGGCCCGGAAGGCGTCTTGGGCAGTAATGGCAGCAGTCATAGATCTCTAAATGTGGTCAAGGTTTGATCGTGTAATCGGGAATTACCCCTATTTTGTTTAGCATTACACAACGGCTGCTATTTTTCCTGCCCCTAGGCTAACCCCAGTTTTGCCAATACCGGTTTCGTGCTGACCACATGGCGATCGAGGCCCAATGCCTGCGGTTCAATGTCCATGGCTAGACCCACCAATTGGGGGAGATGTAAAATAGGCAAGTCTAACTCGGTTCCCAACACCTTCCCGACCTCCGGTTGCCGTGAATCTAGCTGTAAATGACATAACGGACAGGGGGTGACTAAACAATCGGCCCCAGCGGCGATCGCCGTTTGCAGATGTTTCCCTGCGAGTTGAAAGGATTGGGGGGTAGCGTAACTGGAAATAGGCCATCCGCAGCATTGGGTACGACCCTCGTAGTAAATGGGATTAGCTCCCACTGCACTGAATAAATTTTCTAAGGAATGGGGATCAAGGGGATTCGCTTCCGGTAAGTTGTCCTCAGCCCGTAATAAATAGCAACCATAGAAGGCCGCACAATTTAACCCGGCCAATTTTTTTTGTACCCGTTCCGCCAAGCTTTCTAAGCCAAAATCCTGCACCAACGCCCAAAGTAAATGGGTGACTCGGGTTGATCCCCGATAGGGCGCACAGCTTTCTTTTTTGAGATAGCCATTGACCTGCTCAAAATACTCAGGATCATTTTCTTTCGCCGCTTTTAACCGTTCATCCACATGGCCAATCACCCCCTGACAAGTACTGCAATGGGTCAATAGGGGTAAGTTTAACTGCTCCGCTAGGGCAATATTGCGGGCATTAACGCTATCTTCCAACAGTTGGGAATCTTCTTTGAACGTCCCCGACCCACAACAGGACGCTTTTTTAAGCTCAATTAATTTAATCCCCAATGCTTGGCTGAGTGACGTGGTGGCAAGGTGCAATTCTCCACAGGCACCTTGGGCAACGCAACCGGGGAAGTAAGCATATTGAAGGGTCGTAGTCATGGCGGGTTTGGAATAGAGGATGGGCAGGTTGTTGAGTAACAGGGGAAATTTCTAGGGATTACAAACTAATTATAAAAAAGGGTTAAGAATCGTCAGTTGATTTTCAATGATTAAGCCATGTTGCATGTCCTCTGAGTAAAGAATTTTAATGCTTGCCGCCAAGGAACAACTGACTATCAAGCTATCCCAGAAGGAAAAATTGTATTTTTCCCTAAGATTACAGGCTGCTTTCATCTGTACTGTTTCGAGGGTAATTACGTGACACTGTTCTTCCAATTCCTCAATGATGTTGAATAAGTCACTATCTGAAAAATTAGCTTTCCTTCTCAGTACTGAACAGGTTTCAGCAATCACTTGGGTACTAATGAAAATACTTTGATTAGACGGTTGAGTAAGCTGAATAGCAATTCGTCTTTTTCGCTCATATTCACAACTATCAATCTCTGGATCTGTTAATAGGCGATATAGCTAGACGTTAGAATCAATAAAGACTTTATACGTCATTTTATACCCGATCATGGATTTGATCTCGGCTTAATTTACGCCATCCTGGAGCGGAGATAGGCTGGTCAGCTAGTTCGCCTAGTAATCGTTTTTTGGGTTTTGGTCGCACAATTACCTCAATTTCTAAGTTTTCTTGGAGAGATTCAGCATATTCTTGAGGAATCACAATGTTACCTTGGTGAATCTTAGTCGTAAATTCGATAGTCTGTGTCATTGAATATTTCCTTCTAAGGACTTGGGGGCTGTAAGGTGGTTTTGCTTACCATGCGGGTCTTTTTCCGATCTCCTTCGGAGAGGTCTTCCCCGGATTGGAGACGGGTGGCGTTGGACTGTAACACCGTTGCCCCGGTTTGATCCCCCAGTTGTAGGGCAGTTTTAGCCGCTGTTTGGAGCATTGTGGCGGCCCCTTGGCGATCGCCTTGTTTTAGTTTCGTTTCCGCGATTTGGGTCTGTCGGTATTTGGCCAAGGTCAAAATGGAGTCTTGAACTTGGGGATGGGTTTGGGGCTGATATTGGGTTTGCACGTCAATGGTGAGGGGAATTTTTTCCGATAGCAACTCCGTTTTTCCTTGGGCCGGATCGTCATAGCGTACTTGGAGCGTGCCAATGGTTTGCTGACCGGCGGGCAACTGTCCCAGGTATAAGTTCAACAATAAAATGCGCTCTTGGTCGGTCATCACATCCCCGAGGCGTATTTCAAGGCCCTCACCGCTAGGCGTTGCCGTTAAATCAATGGTTTCAGGGGCCACCTGGGCAACGGGTTTCATTGCCGCCAGACGCACCCCAGGAGCCAATTCCAGCAATAACTGAGCATTGGTCAACCCCACGCTGGCCATCCGTTGAAACAGTTGGCTAAACGCCGCCAAGGCATAACTCGGATCTTCGATATAGGTCAAACTCCCACTGGCAGCATCGGCGATCGCCTCTAGTACGTCCTGATTCCAATGATCCCCAAAACCCAGGCTGTGAATGGTTAGACCATAATCCGACGCCACCTGCCCCAGTTTTAAACAACGGTCATTATCCCCATGTTCATTTTCGCCGTCCGTTAACAGGAAAATGTGGGAAACCCGGTCATCTTTGCCTTTGGCTGCTTCTTGGATGCCTAACTTAATCCCTTCATCAATGGCCGTGCCCCCGGCGGGTTTTAATTGCTGAATCTGTTTGGCGATCGCCGCCCCATTCCGCACCGCTTGATTGTCGACAATCAGTTTCGCTTGGTGGTCAAAGGCAATCACCGCCAGGCGATCGTCGGGGGTCAACTGATCAATCAGACCCAAGGCCGCACTTTTGACCGTTTCCAGAGGTTGCCCCTGCATGGAACCGCTATGGTCCAACACCAAACATAAATTCAACGGTAAGCGGCGATCACTAGCGTCGGCCTGGGCGGTGACGGCAACCCGTAACTGTCGTTGACTGGTGGCAGCCTGGGCATCTAAGTTTTGATCACTGAGGAGGAGGGACAGATCAATACGCATGGGGACAAACGTAAACTTTTTCCTTTAGCCTACCGCAGGAATTCTCCCTCACCGCATTCCCACTGACTTTTCTCTGACTTTTGACCATTGCGTGGGTGAAGGGAAACTATTCCCAGTTGCCCCCCACTTCTAAACCCGCTGTGGCCGTCTGGGTATCCACCATTAAGCCGTAGTAATGATGCCCGAGGCGGAGGCGGAGCATCCCCTGGGTGGTATCCCGGCAGTTTAATAGCAGCCCTTGGGCGGTGGGGGTCTGTACCCATGTGCCCGGGCGATCGGTTTTTCCCTGCAATTCCACCCAAAAATTATCGTTGGTGGCCCATAAATGCCATTGTCCCCACCGGGATACTTGCCAGCGCAGGTCTGCTGTCCACGGCACAAATTCGTAGAATCGGCCTTGCCAATGAATCCCGATTAAGCCCACGGTTTCCCGTTGATTCAAAACCAGCCGTTCTCCGGCAGCAGCGGTCACGCTTAAACTCGGAGAATCCGCAAAATCATTCCCCTGAATCCAAAACCAGCGGGAAGGAAAGGAGGTGCCCCAATTTTTTTCGGCGTAGGCAATGGCGTCGGTAAATTCAATGGTTTCTCCCTGCCATTCAATCCAGCCCGTCCCGTGGCCCTTGGCCAATAACACCTGCCAACCGGGATCAAAGAGCGGTAAAAATGACAGCCAACCGGCGGTGGCTTGGGCGGGACGGTGTTGGCTCCCCCAATAGGTTTGGGGGGTAATCTGAAACTGCCAACGACACCGGTGATCGGGAAAGGTAAGTTGCCCCTGGTGATGATGGTGGTTGATTTGATAGCCTTCGGGGATGTGCTCCCAAAATTGCGACCCTGTCAACGGTTGCGGTGACCCCTGGGGACTGCCTTGCCCCCAATGGCCTAGGGCGAATTCTCTGGGGGAAGCCCAAAATCGCTTTACGTTAGGAAAGGTTCGGGTTTTTAACCCTTCCTTCGGCCCCAAAATTTGGACAGCGCCCCCGCCATAGGGGCGATCGCCTGCCGGATTTTCGATGGAGTACATGAAAGCGAAGGTCGTCCCTGACCCCGGCAATATCAAACGCACATACCAGCCTTCAAAAAAAGGAGATTGACCGGTCCAATGGTAACCACCGTGGGGAAGATAATTCATCAGCGTTGTTTTAATTGCCAACATTCAGCGGCGATCGCCCAATCTTCTTCAGTGTGAATAATTAAGACTGTGACGGCGGAGTTGGGGGTGGAAATAACGGCATTTTGTGGCGATCGGGCATTTTGGTCTGGATCGAGTTCAATACCTAGGAACCCAAACCCGGCACAGACATCGGCCCGCACCGTGGCGGCATTTTCCCCCACCCCAGCGGTGAACACTAAAGTATCGAGGCCACCGAGGGAGGCTAACATTTGCCCTAAACACCCTTGAAAACGGTGGATATACATCTCATAGGCTAATTGGGCGTGGGCATTCCCGTCTTCTTTTGCCTGCAAAATCGTTCGTAAATCCGCCGATAATCCTGATACACCGAGTAAACCGGATTCTTTATTGAGGGTTTTATTGAGTTGCTCGGGGGTTAAACCGTGGCTTTGTTGCAAATAAATCAAAATTGCTGGGTCGATGGACCCACTCCGCGCCCCCATCATCAACCCTTCCAGGGGGGTAAAGCCCATGGTGGTGTCAATGCTTTGGCCGTTTTTAATGGCTGTTAAGGAGGCGCCATTACCGATGTGACAGGTAATCAGTTTTAAGTCTGCTAAGGGTTTAGCCAAAACTTCTGCCGTTTTGTGGGTGCAATATTTATGGCTGGTGCCGTGGAAACCATAGCGACGAATCCCTAAGGCAGTCCAAGCCTGGGGAAGGGGATATTGGGCGGCGGCGGCGGGGATGGTGCGATGAAAGGCAGTATCGAAGACGGCAATTTGTGGAATCTCCCCTAACAACGTTTGGATCGCCTCAATACCTTCTAGGTGGGCCGGATTATGGGCCGGGGCGAGGGGAATGAGATCGGCGATCGCCTGTTTAACGGCGGGGGTAATTATGGTGGCGGCGTGGTAGTTTGTGCCGCCATGGACAACCCGATGTCCCACAACGTCAATCTCCTTTAGGCTCCCCAGTACGGGCTTTTCACCTTGAATCAGGGTATCCACCATGGCAGCAATCCCCTGTTGGCGATCGTCCGTGGTTAAGGCAATTTTCTGCTTGTCACCATTGACCTTCACCGTTAATTCCCCTTGCCCGGCATGAACGGTCCAATCAATCATCGCTTCCCACAACGGTTCGGGCGGGGGGGATGGCAGATGATCCGGCGGTAAATCATAGAGACAGCTTTTTTGACTACTCGATCCCGCATTTAACACCAAAATTTTCATAATGATTATCCTGCCTCGGGTTTAGTTGCTTCGCACTTAATTTTTAGATCATAGAAGCATACCTTTAAGAGGTGGTAATCATTCTCCGT
>JAYKHU010000102.1:0-16813 GCA_035285105.1 Synechocystis sp. | reverse complement strand
TAGGTAAGCTAATTTCACCGGAAAGGTCACGTCCCCCAAAGAAAACTCCGGCACACTCTCTGTATTGGCCGCTTTGCCTTGGGTAACGATCGCCTCGGCGGTTTGTTGGGCGGCGATCGCCGCTTCTTCTCCATGAAACTGGGTAGTAATGGTGCGAGCCAGTAATTTTTGACCTTCACGGGGATTTTCGGGGAGTTGTTGGAGGTCAAACGCCGTTAACAACTCAAAATAATCCTTGAGCAAACTATCCGGGGTTTTTTCTAACTTGGAATACATGGACAGGGCATCTTCCTGCAAGCCAACGTAGTTATTCAAGGATTTAGACATTTTTTGCTGGCCGTCTGTCCCCAATAAAATGGGCAACAACAAGCCAAATTGGGGTGCCTTACCGAAATGCCGCTGCAAGTCCCGACCCACGGCGATATTAAACTTTTGATCTGTTCCCCCTAATTCCACATCCGCCTCCACCATCACCGAGTCATACCCCTGCATCAAGGGGTAAAGAAATTCGTGGAGAAAAATGGGGTTTTCCTTGGTAAACCGCTCCGCAAACCCTTCTTTGGCTAACATTTGCCCGACGGTCATGGTCCCCAGCAATTCAAGGATACGATCCAGGGTTAAAGTCCCTAACCATTCGGAGTTGTAGCGAATCTCTAACCGGCCGGGGGTCTCAAAGTCCAAAATGGGTTTTAACTGGGCCAGATAACTTTCGGCATTGGCCTTAACCTGATCGGGCGTTAACTGCTTCCGTACCTCCGATTTTCCCGTGGGATCGCCAATTTGGGCGGTGAAATCACCAATAATCACCACCGCAGTATGTCCCGCATCCTGAAACGCCCGCAGTTTGCGGAAGGGAATGCTGTGCCCCAGATGAATATCCGTACCAGTGGGATCGATGCCCAGTTTGATCCGTAGGGGTCGATCCTGTTGAAGCAACAGGGCTAAATTTTCCCGGGGATCATCGGAGGTGGGCTGATGGGGAAAGAGATCCGCTGTGCCGCGCAGCAACCAGTCGGGGGCTTGGGAATCAGTCATAGCAAGGGGTTACGAGGTCGGCAAAGGGGCGTTGATGTGAGTCAATTTCAGAAGCGGCGGCAGGGGCAATGGGGCAAACGTTATTCCGCCGCAATTTCAAAGACTTGATTGAAGGTTTTTTCCACCTTGCTGCCGGAATCAATGGTTTCCAAGGGATCTTTGCGGAGACGATGGCGCAGGCACAACACAATGACCCGACGAATATCATCAACGGTGACTTCCGTGCGCCCTTCAAAGGCCGCCAAGGCTTTCGCTGCCCGGTTGGTGACAATATCTCCCCGCAGTCCATCTACATCCAATTCTGCACAGACTTCAGAGACCTTAACCCGATAGTCGTAATCAATGCTCACCTGGGGCAACAGAGTTTGGGCGTTAACAATTTTAGTTTGGAGGGCGTCTTGTTCCGTTTGATACTGCTCACAAAACTGATGGGGCTGTTGATCAAATTCCGTCCGTTGCTCTACGATTTTGACCCGTAAATCCGGTTCCCGCACCGTGCGAATCTCGGCGTGCATGCCAAAGCGGTCCAATAACTGGGGGCGTAACTCCCCTTCCTCTGGGTTACCGGAACCGACAAGGACAAACCGGGCCGGGTGACGGATCGAGATCCCTTCCCGTTCTACCGTATTCCACCCCCCGGCTGCGGAATCCAGCAACACATCAACTAGGTGATCATCCAATAAATTCACCTCGTCCACATACAAAATGCCGCGATTGGCTTTGGCCAACAACCCCGGTTCAAAGGCTTTAACCCCTTCCGATAATGCTTTTTCGATGTCAATGGTGCCGCAGACCCGGTCTTCCGTAGCGCCGAGGGGCAGGTCCACCATGGTGACTTTCTTTTTAACGATCGCCAGGGGTTCGTTGTGATCCACCTGGATCCGGACCTGTTCACTCATCATTTCCGGATCAGTAGGGGAGGAATTGAAGGGATCGTTGGCCACCACGTCAATTTCCGGTAACAAATCCGCTAAGGCCCGAATGGTGGTGGATTTCCCCGTCCCCCGATCGCCCATGATCATCACACCGCCAATTTTGGGGTCAATCACGTTGAGGATTAACGCTAACTTCATTTCTTCTTGACCCACGATCGCCGTAAACGGAAAGACAACTCGACGGGTCTTGGCGGGGGCGGAGAGGGTTGCTGTCATGGGAAAAGGAATTTAAAAAAATTTTGCTGAGGTGACAATGGCCGGTCGAAGGCGGGTGGGCCATCAACGGGGGTCTGAAAAAACAGGCCGTTAATCATTCTGCCACATTATCTTGGCTTGCTACTACCTAATCCCAGGGCAGCGGCAAATCCGTTGACGATGGTTACTGTTGTTCTGCCAAATTTTCCCCGCCCACCAGCCGAATAAAATTGCCCAATATTTGGAGACCAAACGCCGACGATTTTTCCGGATGGAACTGAACCGCCATCAGATTGTCTTTGGCGATCGCCGCAGTGACCGTTTGCTGACCGTGGGTAACTGTGGCGGCAACGACATCGGTATCCTGGGGATCAACATAGTAGGAATGGACGAAATAAACCTGGGGATCAGGGGGTAAATTCTGCCAGAGGGCCAAGTTTGGCTGGGTGAACTGCAACGTATTCCAACCCATGTGGGGAATGGTCAACCCCGGTTCCGATTGAAAATGGCGGACTTTGCCGGTGATAATGCCCAATCCCGGCTCCTGCCCCTCCTCTGAGGTGTCAAACAAAATTTGTAACCCCAAACAAATGCCCAAAAAGGGTTTTCCCCCGGCGATCGCCGTTTTTAAACTGGCTTCTAAGTCCCGTTCCCGCAAATGTTGCATGGCAGGGTCAAAGGAACCCACCCCCGGCAATACAATGCCCATTGCCTGTTCCAATACCTCAGGGCGATCGGTCACCACCGGGGGCGCCCCCATGGTCTCCAGCCCCTTACAAACGGAATGGAGATTGCCCATATCATAGTCAACAACGGCGATATAGCCCATGGCATCAACTCAAACAACTCAATTTACTCATGCGGAATATTGTATCGACCAGACTGTGGATCACCGCCGTCGTTTTTTCGCCGGCATGGTCGTCCGCCAATTGGTCTTCGCTAACTTAAGCTGATCTTCAGAGATCATCGCCGAACTCAGATCCGACCCGCAAAAGTTTGCCCCCCGCACGTTGGCATATTTAAAGTTAGCCCCACTAAGATTGGCCCCCCGCAGATCGGCCCCCTCCAGATTGGCATAACCAAAATAAGCATCACTTAAGTTGGCATCCTTGAACACCGTACTTTGCAGTTGAGCCTTGCCAAAATCAGCCCGGTTTAACTCCGCCTGTTGTAGGTTGGCATTGGCTAAATTGGCTTGGTAACAATTAATCCCAGGAATAAAGCATTTTGTTAGCACGAGACCACTCAAATCCTGATCGGCAAAATCCCGCTTCCCCTTTTCGTATTCCCCCAGAAACGTTTTACTATTCCAGCTTTTCTTTTCACCACGGTTAACAGTCGTGTCCCCTTCCTGGCGATCGCGCCGAGGCAGACGCTTTTTGGTCGCCATATTGTAATCAATACTGCCCCCGGCACCGGGGCCCACCATGGATCCCCCCATCCCACCGCCGGCCGCCGGTGGAGAAGCCCCCCGCAAACGGGTTTGGGGCGGCGGATTGTCCACATTTTGATTAGCGCGGGTTTGAATGCCAGTATTAAACCGTGTTGATGATGGCCCCCGGCGACCCACATTGGTGTTGAGGTTGGTGCTGATATTGGTGTTTAAGTTAGTGCTTGGATTACCACTGCCATAGTTGCGTCTTGACGCAGAAATACCCGTTTGAGGGGTATTGTCACGGGAGCTGCTGGACTGAATGCCTGTGGTGGGGGAATTACTGGGGGGCGCAAAGGCGGTGGAAATCATTCCCTGCATCATTTCCTCTTCATAGGGAAGCATATTCAAGGCTTCCAACACCTGCTGGGCATTTTTGTAGCGATGTTTGACGGACAATTCCAGCATTTTGCGAATGACTTCCGCAAACTTCTTCGATACGGTGACGTGGTTTTCCCAGTCCATTTCCCCAGTTTGGTGATTACAGTCAATTTCCTTGGGGGTTTTGCCCGTGAGCAAGTAAATACAAGTCACCCCCGTCGCGTAAATATCGCTGGCATAGACCGGACGCATCGCCATCTGCTCCGGCGGGGCAAAACCGGCCGTGCCCACGGCAAAGGCGGTTAAGGCCGTCTGGGCGGAGGTATTAGAGGCCAACACGGAGTCAATTTGATTTTTTACCGCCCCAAAATCAATTAACACTAGCTGTTGATCCGTTTGTCGTCGAATCAAGTTAGCGGGCTTAATATCCCGGTGAATTACTTTTTGAGAATGGATATAATCCAGAATCGGTAAAATCTCGGTTAAGAATTGCTTAACGCTTCCTTCAGTGAATGTGCCATTTTTCTTGACTTCTTGGTGGAGGTTATGTCCCTTTACATATTCTTGAACTAAGTAAAACTGCTGCGAATCTTCAAAATAATCTAACAGCCGGGGTACCTGGGGATGGTTACCCACCCGACCCAAGGTTTGCGCTTCCCGTTCAAATAACTCCTTCGCCATCCGAAACACGTTGGGATCGTCCGCCTGGGGGCGTAATTGTTTAACCACACAAATCGGCGTTCCCGGTAAACCCACGTCCGCCGCCGCAAAGGTCGCGCCAAAGCCCCCCTTTCCCAACAGTCCCAAGGTTTGGTAGCGCCCATTCAACCGTAAATTGCCACCACAACCTTGGCAGATTTGGACATTATTGGGATTCTTCGGATGAGGACAGGAGGGATTAACGCAAAAACTCATTCCAGGTCACCAATAAATTCGTGGGTTTTGCTGGTTTATGGCACTCAGCATAAAGTGTTCAAACGCAAACAGTTACCTTGGATTAGAATACCCAGAACGGCTTAGCAAAGCACAATTGCTGTTAACTCCTTGCCAAGTCACCCCTTGGAATAGGCAGGGTCTCGTTTAGTTTTAATTGCTAAACACTATTAATACAATATATTGCAATCAAATCCTTTGGTGGGTTTTGGGAGCATTCCCTTCTAACGATACAATAAATTCCGCTGACGATATTAAAAAATAAGGTAAACCCATGCGCATCTCTGTCAATTGGCTTCAATCATTGGTTGAACTCAGTCTGTCTCCGGAAGCCCTGGCGGAGCTATTAACCATCGCCGGGTTGGAGGTGGAAGAGATTGAAGACCGTCGCCGTTGGTCGGCGGGGGTGGTATTGGGTCGTGTATTGCAAAAAGATAAACACCCCAATGCGGATAAGTTGAGTGTGTGTGTGGTGGATATTGGTGCAGAAGAGCCATCAACCATTGTGTGTGGTGCCCCCAATGTGCGGGCCGACGCGGTAGTGCCGGTGGCGACAGTAGGGAGTTATTTACCCCAAGTGGATTTGAAAATTAAGCCGGCTAAATTACGGGGGGTTAAATCCTCCGGTATGATTTGCTCGTTGGCGGAGTTGGGGCTAAGTAAGGAGTCGGAAGGCATTCATATTTTTGAGGGCATTGATCTGCCCCTGGGGAGTCCGGTGGCCCCCTTATTGGGCTTAGACGATGTCATTTTAGATATTAGTCCCACGGCAAACCGGGCCGATGCGTTGAGTATGGTGGGGGTGGCCCGGGAAGTGGCGGCGTTAACTGGGGGGAAATTATCTTTGCCAGAGATTGCGACGGTTACCCCCGCTGACCAAGGGTTAACCATTGCGGTGCAAGAAACCCAGGCCTGTCCGGCCTATATCGGCACGGTCATTGAAGGGGTCACCATTAAACCCTCGCCGGATTGGCTGCAACAGCGACTCCAGGCCGCCGGGGTACGGCCCATCAATAATGTGGTGGACATTACCAACTATGTTTTGTTGGAATGGGGACAACCGCTCCATGCCTTTGATCGAGAAAAGTTACAAACGGTGGCAGGGTCGGACGGATTAACGTTGGGGGTTCGGTTAACCCGGGATTCAGAAACGCTGCTCACCCTGGATGACCAAGAACGGACGTTAAAGCCCCAAAATCTACTAATTACGGCCAATGACACCCCCGTGGCGATCGCCGGGGTGATGGGGGGCGGTGACACCGAGGTCGATGAGCAAACCCAGAATTTAGTCCTAGAGGCGGCGTTGTTTGATGGGGTGACGATCCGGCGATCGAGTAAGGCGATTAATCTCCGCAGTGAATCTTCCACCCGCTATGAACGGGGGGTTAACCAATGTGAACTGGAAACCGCCCTGAACCGGGCGATCGCCCTGATTCAAGAATTGGCCGGGGGAACAGTAATCCAACAAGGCCAAGCCGATCACCGTCAAAACCGAGGGGGTGCCACCATTACTCTGCGACTAACCAAAGTGCAGCAGACCCTAGGCAAAGTGAAAACTGCTGATGGCGTGGGGGACATTGCGGCGGCGGATGTGACCCGAATTTTAGGGGATTTGGGCTGTGCATTGACCCCTGTGACCGACGTCCCTGGCCCCACCTGGTCAGTCACAGTCCCCTCCTATCGTCAACGGGATATTGAACGGGAAATTGACCTGATTGAAGAAGTAGCCCGGCTTTATGGTTATGACCATTTCTGCGAACAACTTCCTCCGACACCGACCCCTGGGGGACTCTCCCCGGCTTACCACGGGGAATTGGCTCTGCGGGAAGCCTGTCGCGCGGCGGGGTTAACGGAGGTCGTCCACTATTCTTTGGTGAAACCCCAGGGGGCGGAAGTGGTGTTGGCGAACCCCTTATTTGCTGAATATTCTGCCCTCCGCACCAATTTGCTCGATGGACTCATTACGGCGTTTGAGCATAACCAAGCCCAAAACAATGGGGCGTTAAACGCCTTTGAGATTGGCCGCGTCTTTTGGCAGACCGATGGGGACATTGACGAAGCCGATCACCTCGGGGGCATTTTCGGGGGGACAACCATCACCCAGGGGCGCTGGACCCAAGGGGGGAAACCCCAGACCATGGACTGGTACGCAGCGAAGGGACTATTAGATAGCATTTTTCAACGGTTAGGCATTGCTGTCACCTATACCGCCGATCACCTCGACGAACGCCTACATCCGGGACGCACAGCCTTAATTACCTGGGGGGGGGAAACCCTGGGGCGGTTTGGGCAACTCCATCCCCAACTGCGCCAAGAACGCGGTCTGATCGATGACGTCTATGGCTTTGAATTGGCGATCGCCTCTTTATTAACCGCCATGGCCAACCAAGTGTTAGGAACGCCCCATTTCCAACCCTATTCCCCCTACCCTGCGGTGGAGCGGGATTTGGCCCTGTACGCGCCCTTGGAATTAACCGTGGCTGAACTCAGTCACGCCATGACCAAAGCGGGGGGCACGTTGCTGAACCGGGTTGAACTGTTTGATCAATACCGGGGAGAATCCGTCCCCGAGGGTCAGCGCAGCCTCGCCTTTAGTTTGGCCTACCGGGCTGGCGATCGCACCCTAACCGATGCCGATGTGGAGCCTGTGCACAACAAAATTCGGGACGTCCTCACCCAACAGTTTGCCGTTAGTTTACGGAGTTAATCGCTCATCCCCGACCCATCGCCCCGGGTTTCTGGACTGAACTGCTGCCCCACTACTGGGAAGGACTGACCGAGGAGTATATTGGGAAGTCGGGGTGGATGAATCAAGGGCTTCGCAAAATTCCCGTTTTTGACCGTTTGTGCTGTCTGACCCCCAATCCGAAACCATTTCCTTCAAAAAATTTATGTTAGATCTGAGCGGAAAACACGCCTTTGTCACCGGTATTGCCAATAACCGATCCATCGCTTGGGGCATTGCCCAGCAACTCCATCAGGCGGGGGCAGAAATTGGCGTCAGCTATTTGCCAGACGAGAAAGGGCGCTTTGAAAAAAAAGTGCGGGAGTTGACCGACCCCCTCAAGCCTAGTTTGGTATTACCGGGGGATGTGCAGGATGATGCCCAGGTCGATGCCTTATTTGATGCAGTTAAGGAACAATGGGGAAAACTGGATATCTTGATCCATTGCCTCGCCTTTGCGGACAAATCCGGGTTAACAGGGGATTACACGGATATTCCCCGGGAAGCTTTTAGCCAAGCCATGGAAATCAGTACTTATTCCCTAGGACGTTTAGCCCGGGGGGCGAAACCGCTCATGACTGACGGGGGCAGTATTGTTACCCTGACTTACTATGGCGGTGTCAAAGTGATTCCCAATTACAATCTGATGGGGGTGGCAAAAGCCGGACTGGAAATGACGGTGCGTTATCTGGCTGCAGAATTAGGGCCCCACAACATCCGGGTGAATGGGATTTCCGCTGGTCCCATTCGGACCTTAGCCTCTTCAGCCGTGGGCGGTATCTTAGACATGATCCACCATGTCGAAGCGGTGGCCCCGTTAAAAAGAACGGTGACTCAAACAGAAGTGGGCAATACCGCCGCCTTTTTAGCCAGCGACCTCTCCAGTGGCATTACGGGACAAATTATTTATGTCGATTCTGGTTACGAAATTATGGGGATGTAGCCTCGTTCAATCATGTCTGTGACGGATCAAAGCCAATTTTTAGCCAGTTTTACCGAAGGGAAAGCCGCCTTTGACGGTGGACATTATCGTCAGAGTATTGCGGCCTTTGAAACGGCAATGAAACATTCCTCCCTGGGGTCAAAACAAGGGGGGGAAGCACAGTTATGGTTGGCCATGGCCTACCAAGCAGCGGGGGACACCGATAAAGCCAAGCAACTCTGTCGCAAGTTAGTCCGGCATCCCCATCCCGACTGCCGTAAACAAAGCCAACAAGTGTTAGCCATTTTGCAAGCCCCCCAATTGGCCCGCCCCGCAGAGTGGTTAACCCCCATCCCCGATTTAACGAATCAAGAAAATCCCCGTCCCCTAACCGCCCAAATGCGTCGTCCCCGACGCCCGAAGCCGACCCCCTCCCCGATTCAGTTTGAAGATACCCGCCGCATGAATACCCGGGATAATGGGTTTATGTTAGCGGCGATCGCCTTGATTCTCCTGTTACTAGGGGCGGCCTTCTGGTTAAGTTAGTTAAAAAACGTCATGGCTTATTGGTTATTTCAAGGCAATCCCAAATATTATCGAATTCTGGACGCCCTGGGTGAGCAGGACACCTTGCCCTGGCTGGTAACCCGCTACGCCAAGGAAATCCAAGTGGGAGACGGGGTGCTGGTCTGGATGGCAGGGCCGGAAGCGGGAATTTATGCGATCGCCGAGGTCGCCAAAGCCCCGGAAATTTACCCAGAACTGCCGGATCCCGACTATTGGCTCAGTCCCCAAAACGCCAAGTTGGATAAACCCCGCGCCCACCTAAAATTTGTGCGGAAGTTATTGGGACAACCCCTACGCCGTAACGAGTTGAAACAAGATCAAATTTTGCGGGAATTATTGGTGATCCGCGCCCCCAACAGCACTAACTTTAAAGTTACTGTCCCCCAATGGGAAAGAATTTGCGCCCTCAAGGGCTAACAAAACTTGCATTGCGGGGAAAACGCCTTAAGATAAACTCATTCCAGGCCGTCCCCCTGGGCATGGGAAGCTTTTTACGATAGATTTGCGTCATTCCAAAAAGTGTTTCCCCCCCTGGGTTGCCCCTCCGTCGTTACCCCACCGCCATGCTGCTGAGTATTTCCGACGTATTTATTAAAAAACCAGTTTTGACCACAGTCTGTACGATTGTGATCATTTTGTTGGGAATTATCTCCCTGCCCCTGTTGCCCTTGGCGAAGTTGCCAGAACTTGCCCCGAAACAGGTACAAGTTTCGACCAATTACGTCGGCTCAGATGCCAAAACGGCGGAAGATAACGTAACAACGGTTCTAGAACGACAGATTAACGGCACGGAGCAGGTTATTTATATGACCTCCACCACCGATAACACCGGCACAACCATCATTAACGTGTTTTTCCCGGTGGAAATGGACCGTAACACGGCCCAGGTCTTGGTGCAAAATAACGTGGCGATCGCCTCAGCAAACCTACCGGAGGAGGTGAACCGCCAGGGGGTCACCACCCAGAAACAATCCCCGTCGGTTACCATTGCCTATGGGGTCTTCTCGGAGTCTGACGCCCAAGGGAAACCCATTTACGACGATATTTTTGTCAGTAATTTCGTTGATCGGGTGTTACTGGACGAAATCAAACGCCTTGACGGGGTTGGCTCCGCGGCCATTATTGGGGCCTCAAATTACGCCATGCGCTTTTGGCTCAATCCCGATGCCCTCGCCGCCAGGGGGTTAACCGCAGCGGATGTACAAAGCGCCATCCGCAACCAAAACATCCAAGTGGGGGTCGGTGGGGTCAATCTTCCCCCGGTGTCCGACGAACAACGATTTCAGATTAATGCCCGCGCCGTGGGACGGTTTATCAATCCGGCAGAAGCCGGAGAAATTGTCGTAAAAGTGGGGGATGACGGGTCACTGATCAAAATTAAAGACGTGGGTCGAGTAGATATTGGGACGCAGAAATATATCCAAACGTCGTTGTTTGATGGGAAACCGGCCGTTGCCTTAGTTGTCTATCAACTGCCCGGCACCAATGCCCTCAACACGGCGGACTTGATCAAAGAAAAAATCGCAGAACTCGAACCCCGTTTCCCCCCGGGTCTCAAGGCAGAAGTGGCGTTAGATAACACGTTGTTTGTGACGGCATCGTTACAAGAAGCGGTTTTGACCCTAACGGAAGCGATTTTGCTGGTTATTCTGGTCATTTTTATCTTTCTGCAAAACTGGCGCACTACCCTAATCCCAGCCCTAGCCATTCCTGTCTCCTTGATTGGAGCCATGGCCTTTGCCCTGGGCTTTGGCTTCAGTTTGAATCAGTTAACGTTGTTCGGGGTGATCCTTGCCACGGGGTTAGTGGTGGATGACGGCATTCTGGTGGTGGAGGCGATCGAAACCAAGTTAGAACAGGGAATGCAACCATTTCAGGCAGCGTTAGATGCCATGGGGGAACTCACCGGCGCGGTCATTTCCACTTCCCTGGTATTGATGGCGGTCTTTATCCCGGTAACCTTCTTTCCCGGTACCACAGGGATCGTTTATAAGCAATTTGCCGTGATTATGGCGGCATCCGTTGCTGTTTCCACCTTTAACGCCATTAGTTTTTCCCCCAGTATGTCGTCTTTGTTGATGCGTCCCAAACGTCAACAACACGGCCCGCTGGCAATCTTTTTTAACGGCTTTAATCGCTTTTTTGACTGGCTCAAAGACCGTTACGGCAGCCTCGTGAATATGCTAATTCGCGCCAGGGTCATCGCCATTCCCGTCTTCATTGGGGGGATTATCGCCACCATCCTTGTTTACAGTGCAACCCCTACGGGTTTCATTCCCGAGGAAGACCAGGGCTACTTTTTTATGCTAGGGAACTCTCCACCGGGCGTTTCTATCGAATACACCAAAGACGTAATTGCCAAGGCAACAAAGATTGTTGAGCAACGGGAAGAAGTGGAACACGTCCTGGGGATGGGGGGATTTAGCTTCTTAGGGAATGACAGCAGTAAGTCGTTGTTTTTCGTCAAACTTAAGAGTTGGGAAGATCGTCCTGGGGAAAAAGGGTCTGTCTTTTCCCTATTAAATGAGATTAATCGAGAATTAGCTCAGAAAATCCCCGATGCCCAAGTTATTGCGGTCAATGCACCGCCGGTGGACGGTTTGAGCAGCACAGGGGGGTTAGATTTTTATGTGCAAAATCGGGGCGGCATTCCCATTGACGACTTTACCAATTACGTCCAGGTCTACATGGCCAAACTGAGGGAGGTTCCGGTCATCAACCCCCGGTCAGTCTTTACCCAGTTCACCTTTGATGCGCCCCTATTGGAAATTGCGGTGGACCGAGATAAGGCAAACGCCCAGAATGTGGAAATTTCTGAGATTTTTCGAACCATTGGTACCTATATGGGGTCAAGCTACATTAACCAGTTTGTGTTAGAAGGCCGGCTCTATCAGGTCTATGCCATGGCCGATAGCCAATATCGAACGAATCCCCGGGATATTGAGCGACTTTACGTCCGTTCTCGTAGTGGGGAATTGGTGCAACTTAGTAACGTTCTCGCGTTAAATAACATCACTTATCCCCCCATTTTGACCCACTTTAATATCTATCCGGCAATCGATGTTCAGGCCGCCCCGGCATTGGGATACAGTACGGGGCAAGCCATGGCTGCCATGGAAAAATTAGCGGATGAAATGTTCCCTGAGTCCATGGGGTACGCCTGGTATGGCACCGGTTATCAAGAACAGCAATCCGGGGGGGCGGCACCAATTATTTTTGGGCTAGCGTTCATCATGGTATTCCTTGTGTTGGCGGCCCAGTATGAAAGCTACGTTGACCCCACCATCATTATGATGACCGTCCCTCTGGCAATTTTGGGAGCCATGGGGGCAATCCTGTTACGGGCCAAGTTTATGATCGCCGCCGGGGCGGTATGGCCCACCGTTAACAATAATGTTTATGCCCAAGTAGCGTTGGTGATGTTAATTGGTCTCGCCAGTAAAAACGCCATCTTGATTGTAGAATTTGCCAATCAGGCCATGGATTTGGGCATGAAAATTCCCCAAGCAGCGGCATTTGCCGCCAAGGAACGGATGCGCCCCATTTTGATGACAGCCATTTCGGGGTTAGTGGGATTCTGGCCGTTGGTGATTGCGGCGGGGGCCGGTGCCATGAGCCGCTGGTCCTTAGGGACGGCGATCTTTGGCGGTTATTTAATTTCCACCATCCTCAGTCTTTTTCTGGTTCCCATGCTCTATACCGTAATTAAGGAAGCAGAACTCCGCTTTTTGAAAGGAAATGGTGGTCCCCCTGCCGGGGGGGATGACTCCTTTTCCACTGCTAATGATGGTCGTGAGGCTGAAACCCAAGAGCCGGAAACCGCAACCCCCAGTCTAAAAATTGCCCCCCAAAATGAATAGACCGTCGGGAGCGACTACAACCTTTTTTGTAAAATGACTCTGGCCAGTGGTAGGGGGAACCCCAATGGCGATCGCCAAATTTTGTTCTCTTTTTGGATGTCTTGAATGAAAACTAAAATTCTATTCGTCTGTTTGGGCAATATCTGCCGATCGCCAGCGGCGGAAAACATCATGAATCAGCAGATTGCCCAGGCCGGTTTAACGGCCATGGTTGAATGTGATTCAGCGGGCACCTCCAGTTACCATATCGGGTCTCCCCCCGATCGCCGCATGACAGAGAGTCTCAAAAAGCGCGGTTATATTGTCGGTGGTCGAGCAAGGCAATTTCAGCCTGAAGATTTTGATGAATTTGACCTGATTTTGGCAATGGATCAGGATAATTATCAGAATATTTTATTTCAGGATCGCCAGAGTCAGTACACTCACAAAGTCAAAATGATGTGCAACTATGCCCGCAATTTTCGTGATCAAGAAGTCCCTGACCCTTACTATGGGGGCCAAGCGGGATTTGAGCATGTGATTGATTTGCTAGAAGATGCCTGTAAGCATCTATTGGCGGAGGTTAGCCAAGCAAACGCACTTTAACCAGAGCCATACCACTCACGCCCAATAACAGAATGGTTAACCAATCCCCCCAACGAACATACAACGTCTGGGTGTGGCGACGGTAAATACGTCCGCTATTGAGGGCGTATTGGTTTAAATTCGATAGCCAGAGCGTTTCCCCCAAGGGAGAAATAATGGCTGAATATCCCGTATTGGTTGCCCTTGCCACCCATCGATCGCCTTCAATGGCCCGCATCACATCCAGGGCATGGTGTTGGGCCGGCATGGTATCGCTGTAATGGGCATTATTGGCACTAGACAGAATAAATTCGCCCCCTTGCAGTATTTGCTGACGAAAAAGGTGGGGAAACGCTGATTCATAACAAAGACTGACCACGGCTTTCCCAAAAGGAGTTTTCAGTCCTTCGAGGCGATCGCCGGGAATTAATTGTTCTTTGAGGGGGGAAAGGCGTTGGATGATTTTCCCCAAAATATTAGACAGGGGAATATATTCTCCCAAAGGCACAAGTTTCACTTTGTCGTAGCGATCAATCAGTTGCCCTTGGGAATTAACACTAAATAAACTATTGGTGTAACCGCCATGGTGACGGGCATAAGCCCCCAATAGAACAGGCACTTGGGTGTGTAAAATCGCCTGATAAAGGGCACTTTGAGCAACAATGGTCTCCCAAAAATAGGGCAATGCGCCTTCCGGTGTCAGTACTACCTCTGCCCCCTGTTGGGCTAATTGCTGATAGCCTGCGGTGTAACCGGCGATCGCCTGTTTCCAACCCTCACTATTAAACTTAATTTCATTGGGAATATTGCCTTGGATAATACCAATGCTGATGGATTGCTCAGGGCGATCGCCTAAAGGGCGTTGGAGCATCAGAAGGCCCCCGGCTTGTAAGCCGCCCCAGACGATGAGGGCAATCAAACCATAACCCACACCTCGACGGTTTTTATCTTTCAACCAAGCCATTAACCCCAACGTCAATAGGCCGTTGATTAAAACAATCGCTCCGGTTAACGTGCTGGTTCCACTCACCTTCAACCATTGCAACAGGGCTAACTGACTAGGGCTTTGGGTATAGGCCAACGGACTCCACCAGAGAATCGAACGACTCCACAGGAATTCTAAACCGCACCAACTGGCAACCCCCCAAAGCAGTAATAGACTATTAGATAAGGCTAATGGTTTCGCACGGCTAAAATTCTTCCCCACACTTTTTTGCCACCAGCCCATGCCTAGCATCCAACCCAAGACGAGCACCACCCCCCACCCAGTAATTGCGAGCCAACACAATAAGGCGATCGCCAAACTTGCTAACCAAGGAACCCCCAACCAGGTCATGGGGTGAACCCCCGTAATCCAAAAGAGCGCCCATCCATAAAATCCGCCCCCCCAGGCCATTGCCGCCACCGCTTGACGTCCTAACAGATATTTGGCGGGAGTTGAAATTGGGTCTAAGCGTAACATTGCCCACCAGAGGGGAATTTGGGCAAACCAGGCCAGTCCTGACCATCCCAAGGGTGCCGCTCCCCATCCCATGGCAACCCCCCCAGCCAACAAGAACAAATTTTGCCAACAGAGAACGGAGGAGACCGGAGGCAGACTGGTTTGGAGTCGTTTCACCAACAAAGTCCGAAATCCTTAGTTTAAGCTTAAAAATTGGTCAAGGGCCTTGATCATGCTCGGGGGCCAACGGCGAATTTCCTTTACCCAAGTCAAGTTTTGATAGCGCCCATCCACCCCAACCGTGGCGACCCAATTACTTTCAGCTTCCCCCTGTTGACCCTCGATCCAGAGCGCCGCCGTTAACGCCGCCCGCATATCCGCAAACATGGGATACTTCCGAACCAGCTTCCGCATCGTGGTAATCGCTTGTTGCGTTTCCCCCAGCTCGTACAACGCCAGAGCCGTATTGGCCTGGGCAAAGGCAAACTCCGGGGCGATCGCCGCCGCCTGTTGAAAATCAGCCAGGGCTGCTTGCCAGTCCCCCAATCCCCCTTCCGCATTGCCGCGATTATTAAGGGCAAACGCATCTTTAGGATCAATATCTAAGACATGGTTATAGTCGGCGATCGCCGCCGGAAAGTCCCCTTTCGCTTCTAAGGCAGTTCCCCGGTTAAGGTAGGGGTCCGCTTGATCCGGCGCCAGTTCAATAGCGTGGTTAAAATCGGCGATCGCCCCGTCAAGCTTATTTTGACTCACCCGTGCATTCCCCCGATTACTCCATACCGCCGGATTTTGAGGAAAATCACGAATTAACTGGGTCCAATATTGCTCAGCAGTGGCGAAATCCCCCGCATCCGTAGCGGCAAACGCCTTATTTGCCAGAGCTTCCCCGGCCTGTACCTGTTCTTCGGTAATGGAAACATCGTCCAGGGCCCAAGCCGGGTTAGGCAGGAGCCAACACAGGCTAATCAGCACAACAATGAAAAGAGATCGAAATACAGACTTTAAACAGGGAACGGGAACAGCCATTGTTACCAGAGGGGAGAGTGTGGTTGCCCGCATTATGCCGAATTTTTGGTCATGTTTGCTAGATAGTCTCCATAGCCGACCTGGTCTAACTGTTGTTGTTTGGCTAAAACCTTTGCCGCCAGTGCCTCACGATAGGCCTGAATCTTACGCAGTAATTCAGGATCATGGCTCGCCAACATTTGAATTGCTAACAAACCGGCATTTAGGGCATTGCCAATGGCCACCGTCGCCACCGGGATTCCCCCAGGCATCTGGACAATGGAATATAACGAATCAACCCCTTGCAACGTGCGAGTTTGCACCGGCACTCCAATCACCGGTAATGGGGTCAACGCCGCCACCATCCCAGGTAAATGGGCCGCTCCTCCGGCTCCCGCAATAATAACTTTCAATCCCCGCTCGTGGGCCGTCTTAGCATAGTCCACCATTCGGTCTGGGGTGCGATGGGCAGAAACAATGGCAACTTCGACGGAAACCGCAAATTCCTCACAGATGGCGATCGCCGCTTGCATCGTCGGCAAGTCGGAGTCACTACCCATAATGATGCCGATGCGGGGAGAATTCTGATTCATTGATTATAGGGATGGGGAAAACAATTTGACACCCATCATTATCCCTACAACGGGCTTTCCACCCAACCCAGACCATCAGATAGGGCTAAATCCAGAAAATCTTTTTAGACCAAAAGCCGTACGGAGAGAGGCTTTGAAGACAGAAAGGTACAACTCCCCCAAGAAATTTTGAGAAAGATGTTGACTTTTGAGGAGAGTGTTGGTTATGATAGCTAAGCGCGGTTGAGAGCGGAACGCCTCGAAGCGCCCTGAACCTAGAAAAGAGAATAGTTTGGAAGACAG
>JAYKHU010000101.1:0-8148 GCA_035285105.1 Synechocystis sp. | reverse complement strand
CAAGATACGGAGGGGCAAGTCACCGAGGCCCATTCCATCAGTGCGGGGTTGGATTATCCAGGGGTCGGCCCGGAGCATAGTTACCTCAAGGATTCGGGACGGGCGGAATACTACAGTGTGACCGACCAAGAGGCGATCGCCGCCCTACAACGGTTATCGGAATTGGAAGGGATTATTCCGGCCTTGGAAACGGCCCACGCCTTTGCCTATTTAGACACCCTTTGTCCCCAACTCAATGACGGTGAACGCATTGTCATTAATTGCTCTGGACGGGGAGATAAGGACGTGCAGACCGTAGCTAAATACCTGAACATGGCGATTTAAGGGGATTTTGTCCCTCGGATCAGTCATCGTTTTACCCCCTGGTTTTGCAAGGGCGGAAAGCACGACCCAGCCTTTCTGCCAATTTTTGTTAAGAAATGTAACATGGTTAGTGAGTTAGCCCCCAATCACGCCCAGGATGGATTATGCACGTTAGTTTTTCCGCCACTGAACAATTAAAGCTGCAATTATCTGATCCGTTACCGAGTCTCCAGCATTATCTCCGTCAACCCAAACGACTTGTGCAGGCGATCGCCGATCCCCGTTTGATGGAAAGTTTATCAGGCGATCGATTTCGCTTAAAAATGCGGCCGCTGAACTTCATGGATATTTACCACTTCCAACCGACGGTGGTGCTAAAGGTCTGGGCCAATGCGGCGGGCACTGTCTTTTTAGAGTCCGAAAGCTGTGAAATACGGGGCATCGACTACATTAACCATCGTTTTAGCCTCCGTTTGAAAGGTCGGTTGGCCCCCTACCAAAAGGATGACCAAACGCTACTCCAGGGAAAAGCTGATTTACAAGTGGGAGTAGATTTACCCCAAGCCCTTTGGTTAACGCCGAAGCCGTTACTGGAAATGGCAGCGAATAGCTTATTAAAAGGGGTGTTGGGACGGATTAAGCAACGGCTCCAAGAACAATTACTCGAAGATTATTACCAGTGGACTAAACAACAAATCGACGAGGAAACAGTCTTAACAGCAGTGCCTAACAGCGAATTCGTTGGGCAATGTTGACCTGATTTTTCAGGCATGTAAACGGAAGCATTAGATTTTCAGACATCGTTGTTTACCAAATCGGCGCTAGGTCTAACACAAAATCGAGTAAAACCGTCTCACCGCCCAGACTTTCAGGATTATTTAGTACTTCTACCGCCTGACCGGGGCGATAAATTTCCACCGTACGGGTTTGGCGATCAATTAACCAGCCCAATTGGGCACCATTTTCCTGGTATTCCTGCATCTTTTCCCGCAGGGGTTTTAGGTCATCACTGGGGGATCTGAGTTCGATAACAAAATCCGGGCAGAGAGGCACAAATTTTCGTTGTTGTTCCAGGGTTAAACTTTCCCATTTTTCCCGTTTTAACCAGGCTGCATCCGGCGATCGATCTGCACCATTGGGGAGTTTAAAGCCCCCAGAGGAATCAAAGGCAACACCTATTTGGGTGCGGCGGCTCCAGCTCTGGAGTTGATAGCTGATTTCCACATTGCGGTTACTGGTTTCGCCCCCGGTAGGTGACATGATCACTAAATCTCCTTGGGAATTGCGTTCAAAACGTAGCTCTCGATTGGTTAAACACAGTTGATAAAACTGATCATCGGAGAGGGTTAAGGGGTCCAGTTTAATGGTTAGGGTTTCTGGCATGGTCTGAGCCTGGGTGGCATAAATGCAGCGTTGGATTCCATTGTAAAAGAGGAAATTTCGCTGGCGTGGGATTTTCCGACATCTGTGTCGGCTTCGCCGGTGGGTAAAGCGTGTGGGTCAATCTCCCCTAAGATACAAGGGCAAGGGCAAACAACTTTTGTTCGTAAATTAGATTGACACCGTTAATTTTCTCCTATGGTTACTGAGTTTATTTATCCTTATCCGCCGTTAACCCCCGGAATTCTAGTCAAACGGTATAAGCGCTTTTTAGCGGATATTGAATTAGCCAACGGGGAAATGATTACGGCCCATTGTCCCAATACGGGGCCGATGACGGGGGTTTGTGACGTGGGGGCGAGGGTTTACCTATCCAAAAGTGATAATCCTAAACGAAAACTGGCCTATACCTGGGAAATGATTGAAATTGGTCATACTTGGGTGGGGGTTAATACGGCGTTGCCCAATCGTGTGATTAAACAGGCATTGACGGCTAAAATTTTTCCTGATCTCGCCGCTGATTACGACAGGATTAAGCCTGAAATTCCCTATGGGAAAAATGCCAAAAGTCGCATTGATTTTTTATTGACGGGAACTGAACAAAAGCCGATTTATGTCGAGGTGAAAAATACGACCCTAGCGTTAGGGCGGCAAGCCCAATTCCCTGACACGGTAACCACTCGGGGACAAAAACATTTACAGGAATTGATGGATCTGGTTCCTGATGCCAGGGCGGTGATGTTGTACTTTATCAACCGGGGAGATTGTGCCGAATTTGCCCCCGGCGATGACTATGACCCTGTTTATGGCCAACTGTTACGCCAGGCGATCGCCGCTGGGGTGGAGGTGATGCCCTGTCGCTTTGAGGTGAGTCCAGAGGGGATCGGGTTTGTTGGCATGGCCACCTTGGCGTTGACGAATGGATCAGCCACTTTATCCTAGGGAAATCTCTAGCTAACGGCGATACCGGCAGGCGATCGGGTACATTTGGAGTAACGCCCCTTCAAGCCCTGTGGATGGTTCGTTATGCGTCTCAATACCAAAGCCAAAGCCTTTTTAAGCCAGGAAATTAGCAAGCAGGCCGACCCGATGGGTTGGGAAATCCAAAAGGACATTGTCCTTAAACGGTTAGATAAGTTAGCGACGGAAACCGGTAGTCCCCTCAGTAAAACGGAATTGGCGGGGCAGGTCACGGATATGTTTCCCAGTTTTGAGGATAAAGTCTTGACTAAGGCGGCTAAACTAAACGCCGCTAAAAATTGGGGACTATGGCTGACCCTCAGTGGCATTCTCGGCGCAGGGGTAGCCGGCGTGATCGGGTTAGTATGGTTAGTGAATTTGCCCTATCCGATGATTCGGCGGCCGGTGGCCCGGGTGGCACCGATGATGTTGTTGCCCAGCTATTTGAACATGGACCGTAACTACCGGGAGGCGATCGCCCATGTGGAGCAGGCGGATCAGTTGGTAAATAATGCCACCAGTGCCGCCGATATTGACCTCGGGGCGGAAAAAGTCACCCTCGCCCAGGGCAACCTCGACCAACTACCGGTCTGGTTTTTGGGCTATGAACCGGTTAAGGTCTGCCAATTTATGGGGGGCTGTTCCTGGCGCTTTACCTTCGATGAGTTTCAACGGGCCCGGGCCCAGGTCGGACGGATGGAAGCGCGGATTTTTCAGGAAAAAAATGCTTTAACGGCCTTAGAAAGTGCAGAGTTGCAAATTCAAACCGCCAAAAGCCTCTATCAGCAGGCGGCCACGACCCAACAAAAACAAACGGCGATCGCCGACTGGCAAGCGGGCATTAATCAACTGGATTTGATTCCCCCCCAAACCCTCGCGGGGAGCCAATCGCAAAATAAATTACGGCAATCGGCCCAGGAATTTCAGCAGGTGGCGGGGTCACTGGCTGGTGGTGCCCAAACCCAAACGATGATTGGGGCGGCCCAGGAGTTTGCCAACCGCGCTGATCAGATGGTAATGAATGCGCCCCTAACGGTCAATCAGTGGCAGGAAACCCTAACCCTTTACAACGAAGCAATCCAGCGCTTACAAACCGTTAAATCCCAAGATCCCCAATATCTGGAAGCTCAAACCTTCCTGGCGGATTACATTCAAAAATTGGGTCAGGTTAAAACGCGGTTCGCGGCGGAACAAAGTGCGATGGAAAAATTCGACCAGGCTCAGACTAAAATTCAAGCCCTATTGAGCAATTTACCTAGCACAGAGGATCGCCAAGGTCGTAATCAAATTAAGGGGGAAATGAGTCAAATTATTGCCCAATTACAAAAAGTGGAGCCAGGTACAACGGTTTATGAAGCGGCCCAAACCCTGATTCAACAAGCCCAACAAACCGCCACAAAACTTTAAGGGGAGGCGGCACTCACCAATAAGGCGGGGGCAGCGGCTAATAACGTTTGGGTGTAAGGATGTTGGGGATGGGTAAATAAGGACTCCGTTTCCCCCAGTTCAACGATTTTACCTTGGTACATGACAGCAATACGGTCACAAAATGCCCTCGCCACCCAGAGGTCATGGGTAATAAATAAATAGGTCAACTTAAAGGCACGTTTGAGTTCCTGCATCAGGGTCAATACCTGACTTTGTACCCGGGCATCCAACATACTCACTGGTTCATCACAAATGACAAATTTTGGGTTGGTAATCAATGCCCTGGCGATCGCCACCCGTTGCTGTTGACCACCGGAGAGTTGCCGGGGAAAGCGATTAACATAGTCGGCTGCGGGGGTCAATTCCACCCGTTCCAACATTGCCATGACTTGATTTTTAATCTCCTCTCGAGTTCCCAAACCATGAACAATTAACGGATCCGCAATACTTTGCCCCACCGTCATCATCGGGTTTAAACAGGCATTAGGATCTTGGAAAATCATTTGCAGTTGTCGCCGTTTTGCCCGCATTTGGTGGGCAGATAATTGGGTTAAGTCTTCCCCCTCAAACATGACCTGACCGGTGGTGGGGGGCAACAGTTGCAAAATAGTACGGGACAGGGTGCTTTTCCCACAGCCCGATTCCCCCACTAATCCCACCGTTTCCCCCGGAAAAATATCCAAATCAATGCCATCTACCGCTTTAATCCATTGCCTTTCCTGTTGAAATAAGCTTTGAAGTAAATTGCCCTCTAAGCTGAAATATTGCTGAACATTTTGCAGTTTTAGAAGCGGTTGTTCCGGTAACGCTTCCGGGAAGTCCACCGGGGTTTGCACCGGATGCAGGGCCGCCGCCAATAACGTTTGGGTATAGGGATGGTGAGGTTGACGGAGAATCTCTGACGCCACGCCCATTTCCACAATTTCCCCGCCATTCATCACCGCCAGGCGATCGCAATGTTCCCCCACCATCGCTAAATCATGGGAAATGAGAAGTAAGCCAACATTATCTTCTGCACAGAGTCGGGTCAGTTCCGCTAAAATTTCCGCCGCTACGGTCACATCCAACGCTGTGGTGGGTTCATCGGCCAAAATCAATTTGGGTTTCAACAATAATGCCAGGGCGATCGCCACCCGTTGCCGCATTCCCCCCGAAAATTCATGGGCATACTGATTCCAACGACTGGCGGGGATTTTAACCCGCTCTAGACAGTCCAGCGCCCGTTGTTTCGCTACGGGTCGGGATAACTCAGGTTGATGGGCCTGTAAGGTTTCCAGGCAATGATCGCCAATGGTCATTAACGGATTTAAGCGGGTCATGGGATCTTGAAACACCAACGACACCACTTCCCCCCGAAACCGTCGCCAGGCTCGCCCATCCATTGCCAGGACATTGCTCCCCTCAAAGGCGATCGCCCCTTGACACTGGGTGTGGGGCGGCAATAATTGCAAAATACTGCGACCCAGGGTGGACTTGCCACAACCCGATTCTCCCACCAACGCCAGCTTTTCCCCTTGATTCACCACAAAGGACACATTTTTGACCGCCGGGTAGTCACTACCAGCGTAGGTAATGGACAAATCCTGAACTGCTAACAGAGGGGTTGCCGTCACGTCTTACTCCCACGGATGCTGAAAACATTGCTGCTATTATCTAAAAGCATTGTTCCACAGCTCAGCCTTTATCCTTCTTTTTCTGCCATGAAACGTCGTCAACTCATTCGCACCGCCGGAGCCGGACTATTAGCCACCGTTGGCACTCTGCTGAGTAAAGACCAACAACCGGCGATCGCCCAAAGCACCAACTCCCTCAAGGTGGAATGGTTGGGACATAGCGCGTTTTTGTTTTCTGGCAGTGACGTCCGGATATTGGCCAACCCCTTTCGGACAATTGGTTGTACCAAAGGGTATCGTTTGCCCAAAGTCAACGCTGATATTGTCCTCATCAGTTCTCAATTGTGGGACGAAGGCGCCGCCGAGAACCTACCCGGTAATCCCAGAATTCTCTTTGAACCCGGCGATTTTGAAATCAATGGCATCAAAATTCAAGGCGTCAGTGCCCCCCACGATCGCCAAGGAGGCAGGCGTTTTGGGCAGAATGTGGCCTGGCGTTGGCGTCAGGGAGGTATTCGCGTGGTGCACATGGGCGGTGCGGCCTCTCCCATTACCGAGGAGCAAAAAATTCTATTGGGTAGCCCCGATTTAGCCCTCATTCCTGTGGGAGGCGGCCCCAAAAACTACGATCCCCAGGAAGCCAAAGCCGCCATGGAAATGCTCAATCCCCGAATCATGGTTCCCACCCAATATCTCACCGCCGCTGCTGATAAAAGTAGCTGCGACCTTTTCCCGGTTAAAACCTTCCTTGACCAACTCAAGGAGATGAACATTAGTTTTTTAGCAGGGAATCAGTTAGTTCTCCGCCCCCAGGATTTGCCCAAAAGCGGCACGTTAGTCAGGGTCTTCAATGAACGGAGTGTGTTAGCTTAGCGAATAGGTTTCACCCCGTCATTGATCCGATTCGCGTTGCATGTCTCACCCTGAATTCGACGAAAAAGAACTCCTAAAAACAATTCTTGAGCCGTTACTTGAGGATTTTACCTATTGGTTTTCCCGCTCCCAACAAAAACTTAAACAGCAACAACTTTCCTGTATTTCTCTCCAACAACAACAGGATTTATTGGCACGGATTGAACAAGCCCTCAAAGAAGTTGATTGTGCCAAGTTGTTATTTAACGCCACGGATCAAAAAGCCGGCGTTACCATGGAAGTCGTCGCCGGCTGGCATCAGCTAGTCACCGAATGCTGGCTTGTAGCCCAGCGCGATCGCCAAGCCAAAGATAACCAAGATAGCTAAAATCTTGGGTTAATAATCCTGACTTCTTTGTAAATTGAGAAACTGGGTAAACTCCGGCTGGAACAATAATTTGAGTGTTCCTGTGGGGCCATTACGGTGTTTAACAATCAACAATTCTGCAATGCCTTGATCTGGCGTATCAGGATTATAATACTCATCCCGATAAATCATCATAATTAAATCTGCGTCCTGTTCAATCGAATTATGAACAATAATGTCATTGGCAATAAAATTATGCAGGCTTGGAACGGTAAGGTCGAAAACCTCCTCTACACCATCTTCTTGAATAGAAATAATCGAATCCCAATAAACATCACCGTGATCTAATGAAGGGCTGTCAAGATATCGTGGTAAAGCAATGTAATCTTTAATCTTTAGCTCATCTAATCGTTTCCAACCCTCAATGGTCAGGAACTTATGATTAGCAGTCGCTTTTATGGTTCTGCCTAACCGTGTTTTCAATAAATAAATAGGCTTTTCCCCTGTACTAAAAGCATGGCTAACAGTTGCTTTTTCTAACTTCATTGTTGCTTCATTTAAAGCCCAAATACAAAAATTAGACTGACCGACTAATTCCCGAATCGGAACTCGTTTACCGCTATCAGCCAACGTTACCAAGCTATCTCCGCTTAAACAGCCACTTTCTCTTAAATCTGACATCATCGGTCGCTTATTGGTGCGTGATTCCACTGCCCGACTTAACTGGGAAAGGGCAATCACTGGGGCATTGATTTCCCTCGCTAACCCCTTCAAAGACCGGGTGATTTTAGATAACTCCTGCACGCGATTATCACTGCTACCTTCCATTAACTGCAAATAATCAATTAACACTAATCCAATGGGTTCTTTTTGTTCACTCTGCAAACGCCTCACCTGCGATCTCATTTGAGTAACGGAAATATTGGCGGTATCATCAATGTAAATTGGTAAGCTTGATAGGGTTCCCAATGCCATGTGAAGGGGTTCGTATTCTGTTTGACTAAAATGTCCCGTTCTTAAGCGATTACTATCAATGCGGGACTCACTCGACAATAATCGCAGGGCTAGCTGCTCCTTAGACATTTCTAAACTAAAGATTGCGATGGGTAAATTTTGGGTTTTTGCAATACTAAGTGCGATATTAAGTCCGATCGCCGTCTTCCCCATTGAGGGTCTTCCTGCAAGGATAATTAAATCCGCCCGTTGTAGACCTCCCGTCATCGCATCTAAATCATAAAATTGGGT
>JAYKHU010000100.1:0-4534 GCA_035285105.1 Synechocystis sp. | reverse complement strand
TTGGTGACAGGTTTTGAGTAATGCCACCTCGAACCCCTGGGGCGTCTGGGCCGCCCACAACTGATGGCGATCGGGGGTAGCAGTAATCCAGCCCCCTTCATCGACGACTTTAATCGTATCTTTAACGGGAATGGCGGCAATTAATCCCTGGCAAGCCTCTAATGCCGCTGTGCAGCGATCAAATAAGTCAGCAGTGGCTAGACATCTCGCCCCATCGTGGATCAGCACGGATTTCGCTGTGGGGGGTAACGCCTGTAAGCCATTAAACACCGAGGCTTGGCGGGTCTCTCCCCCCACAATTAAAGACACCGGCTTCGTCAACGCTAAGGACTGCAACAGTTGGGTAAAAGCATCAAAGTCGTGGGGTTGCCCAATAATGCCAATCCACTCAATGGTCTGGGCCGCCGCCGCCGCCTTCAGCGTCCACCCCAGGAGGGGGAGATCGAGTAAATCCAGCAGCAGTTTATTTTGGTTACTGCCCATGCGTTTGCCAGAACCCGCCGCTGGAATGAGTAAATGCATTGTCTTAACTCTGATGATTGATGTAAATCCACTCTCGGACTCAAACCTTATCAAACTATGGCGAGGAAGATAATCCCTGCTCACTTAAACCCCGATACATTCAGGACAGTTAAGCGTCATTTCATCAAAACCCCGTTCAGAAAAATATCCGCTAGACCTTCCGCCATTTCCTGTAATGCCTGGGGAGAGGCCTGGGGGTCAATAACGGTTTGTTCGGAAAACCCGGCCACAGCAAACATGCCTAAAAAGACCTGGGCCACGATTTTAGGATTCATAGGTCGATAAATGCCTTTCTCCATGGCTGTTTGAAAAAAGGCCTCAGCAACGTCCGTCATTTTGTCGATAATTTCCGACTGAATCCGCTCCCGGAGTTGGGGATGGTATTGAGCTTCCACAAAGCATACTTGCAATAAATATTTATTTTCTCGGAGGTGAAACATGCGCCGCTTCATCACCTGGGCGATCGCCTTATAGCTACCCATTTCGCTTAACTCAGTCAATAGATCAGTTAAGATTTCAATCCATCCTGCAGTCGCCACTTCCACCAGAATGGCCTTTTTGTTAGCAAAATAGCGAAACAGCGTTCCCTCCGCCACATTAGCGGCCTGGGCTAAATCCTTGGTTGTGGTGCCTTCGTAGCCTTTGGTGGCAAATAATTTGAGGGCGCTTTTGACAATGCGATCATGGGTAGAAGCTTCCGCTGGACTCGAATGTGAAGAGGATGAAGCGCTTTTATATCGTTTAGTCAGCATGGCAATCTCCCTGGACGGTTCCGGATCTTTAATGCCATTGTCTGTGAAAATGCAAAATCCTTCGGCATCTGACAAAAAAACTTCATATTTGGTTCACCGTGGGTACCCCGGCCAAGGTTTAAGCGCTTGAATCCAGAAGAAATAGAGTGTTGAGCAAATATTGCATCTAGGGTCGAATAACCCAGAGTTATGGGCAATGATCCAAGCTGTCTAAACGCCGTCCCATTAGTTCTATCTCCATGCTCAAGACTGTCTGAGGTGGATACCAAAAGTCGCGCCTTTCCGGTGGCAAAAGCCCTAGGCATTGAGGTGTACAGTTTCGCAGAGGATGGGGAAGATTTATAGGGCATCAGTGTTGTTCTCCCGTTCCCCCTGGCTTGCCATTAGCCATGACGTTTGCCGAGGAGGAACGCCACCGCATTAAGCTAAAACCGTTTGTTTCTCGCGGCTAGCATAGGTTTCCACTAACTGCCGAAAGGCGTCCCCTTCAATGGTTTCTTGGTCAATGAGGGTATCGACCAAAAAGTCCATTAAATTCCGGTTGTCCTCAATGATTTGGGTGGCCCGTTGGTGGGCAGCGGCGACAATGTCGTGGATTTCGCGGTCAATGCGGGCGGCAATGTCTTCGGAGTATTCGGAGCGTTTACCGAAATCATCCCGATTTTCTTCTTCGAGGGCCACTAATCCCAGGGTAGACATGCCTAAGCGAGTCACCATTTGCCGAGCAATATAGGTGATTTTTTCAATATCATTCCCCGCTCCGGTAGTGACTTCCCCTTCGCCAAAGATTACTTCTTCGGCCACCCGTCCTCCCAATAAACCGGCAATGCGGGCAATCATTTGGTTGCGGGTCATCAAACTTTGATCTTCGTCGGGGGTGAACCAGGTCAACCCTTGGGCCTGGCCGCGGGGAATGAGGGTGACTTTTTCCACGGGATCATGACCGGGGCAGAGGGTGCCAATTAATGCATGGCCAATTTCATGGTAGGCAATCAAACGTTTACTTTTGCTATCTACGAGCGGTGTGCCTTCCATGCCGGCCACCACCCGGTCAATGGCGTCGTTGACTTCGGCCATGGTGATGGCTTCCTTGCGACGGCGGGCGGTAAAAATGGCCGCTTCATTTAACACATTAGCCAAATCTGCCCCAGTAAAGCCGGGGGTCCGCCGGGCGATCGCCGTGAGTTGCACTTCCGGGTCTAACTTTTTATTGCTGGCATGGATTTCTAAAATCAATTCCCGCCCTTTAATATCGGGATAATCCACCATCACCTGGCGATCGAAGCGACCGGGACGCATTAACGCTAAGTCCAGCACATCGGGACGGTTGGTGGCCGCAATCACAATAATGCCGCTATTACCTTCAAAGCCATCCATTTCCGTTAGCAGTTGGTTGAGGGTCTGTTCCCGCTCATCGTTACCGCCGCCATAGCCCACACCCCGTTGCCGACCCACTGCGTCAATTTCGTCGATAAACACTAAGCAGGGGGCATTTTCCTTGGCTTTTTTAAATAAATCCCTGACCCGAGACGCCCCGACCCCGACAAACATTTCTACAAATTCCGACCCGGAAATGCTGAAGAATGGCACTCCCGCCTCCCCGGCGATCGCCTTAGCGAGTAAGGTTTTGCCAGTTCCTGGGGGACCGATGAGGAGAACCCCCCGGGGAATTTTTGCCCCGATCGCCGTAAATTTTTCCGGTTGTTTGAGGAATGTCACCACTTCCTGTAATTCTTCCTTGGCTTCATCAATGCCGGCCACGTCATCAAAACCAACCCCAGTTTTCGCTTCCATTTGGAACCGGGCCTTGGATTTGCCAAAACTCATCGCCTGACCCGACGCATTGGCGGATTTACGAATCACCATCACCACCAAGCCAATGAGAATCCCCACAATTAACAGATTGGTCAGCAAGCCATAGAGGGCTGAATTGTCGGGGGTGCGAATAATGCCCCAGTTGACGGAACTGGATCGACTTCGGAGGAGGTTAAACAACTCGGGGTTGTTATTAAACAATTGCACCGTCTCCGGTTTAGCATCCGCTGGCGCATCTTTGAGGGTGACGATCGCCTGTTGACGGTTGGGATCAATTTCCACCGTTTCCACTTGATTTTTCTTGATGGCGTCGATTAACCCCCCATAGGTGAGTTTGGCGTCTGCCCTGTTTGAGGGATTGGCTAAGGACGATTGGGACGTTTCTTCAGACTGATCATCCTTTGACTCCATCTGGGTAGGACTGGCAACGGGGGCTGCCCCCTCCCCCGCTTTCTCCTGGGCTAGGGAGGGCACGGGCAAAAAGAAGGCGGAGGACAATGCCAGACTGACAAACCAACGACCCCAAAAGCGGGCATTGGGAGAGGGGTAAGACCAAGGGGAAACAAGGGGATGACTCATGGATAACCTAATCTAAGAACGGTTCCAACCAAGGAGGAGGTTCAATAAACTTTTATAATAGCTCGAGTCCTTAAAACACTCAGTCATGGCCAGCATTAACGACAACTATCTCAAACTCAAAGCCGGTTACCTTTTTCCCGAAATTGCCCGACGGGTCAATGCGTTCACCACTGCCAACCCCGATGCACCGGTGATTAAATTGGGGATTGGTGACGTTACCGAACCCTTACCCCTCGCCTGTCGCCAGGCCATGACTCAAGCCATCGACGACATGGGCGATCGCCAATCCTTTAAAGGCTATGGCCCAGAGCAGGGTTATGCCTGGTTGCGGGAAAAAATTGCTGAACACGACTTCCAAGCCCGGGGGTGCGAGATTAGCGCCGATGAAATTTTTATCTCCGACGGTTCCAAGTGCGACACGGGTAATATTTTGGATATTTTCGGCAAAAACAACACCATTGCCGTCACCGATCCCGTTTATCCTGTTTATGTGGACACCAACGTCATGGCGGGTCATACCGGCGATGCCAATGAAAAAGGGGAATACGACGGCTTAGTGTACCTACCCATCTCCGCTGAGAATAACTTTACTGCCGAAATTCCTAGCCAAAAAGTCGATCTCATTTATCTCTGTTTCCCCAACAATCCCACCGGGGCAACGGCCACCAAAGCCTATTTAAAACAATGGGTGGACTATGCTAACGGCCACGGCTCCATCATCTTTTTTGATGCCGCCTATGAAGCCTTTATTACTGATCCGGCGTTACCCCATTCCATCTATGAAATTGAGGGGGCGCGGAACTGTGCCATCGAGTTTCGCTCCTTTTCTAAAAATGCAGGCTTTACCGGAACCCGGTGTGCGTTAA
>JAYKHU010000099.1:0-4174 GCA_035285105.1 Synechocystis sp. | reverse complement strand
ACCTCCGCCTGGATAAAGCCAAAACGGCGATCGCCATTGTGGCGGGGGTCATTCTCATTGCCGCTCTGGACTGGCTTCCCATCACCACTGCTGCCCTAGGGGGGGTAATGGCCATGATTGTAACGGGTTGCCTTAAACCTGGGGAAATTTATGGGGCCGTGCGCTGGGACATTATTTTTTTGCTGGCTGGGCTGATTCCCTTGGGCACCGCCATGGAAAATTCTGGCACCACCCAATGGTTAGCAGGGTTGTTGGCCAATTTTGGCGGACAGCTTTCGGGCTATGGCTTACTGTTAATGTTTTACCTGGCCACGGCATTGCTCACGGAAATTCTTTCCAATAGTGCCACGGTGGTGTTAATGCTACCGATCGCCGTCCAGGTCGCAAAATCCCTAGGCTATGATCCCCTGGCGTTTATGTTTGTGGTTACTTTTGCCGCCTCTAATAGTTTCATGACGCCCATTGGTTACCAAACGAATACGATGGTTTATGGGCCAGGGGGTTATCGTTTCACCGATTTTGTCCGCATTGGCGCCCCCTTGACGGTTATGTTGGCCCTGATCACGCCGTTTGTCATTCTGATTTTTTACGGAATGTGAACTAACCTTGGGGTGGTGGCGTTTAAACTTCTTCCCTAGGCCAGGGGAGGAAAAGTCCCTTGATAGAATGTCCTTAACGTTTCTCCCGTTCGGTTGTCGGCATTTATTTCCCCGCCGCTGTTAATCCAGATTGAGTCCTTCATGCCTGACCCTTCGCTCCATCCGCGCCAGCATCCCATTCCCGCCCCCAGCCATCCCAAACAATATCGGGCGATCGGATTGGTGTATGGCCGCTACTATCCCAGCGGTGACTGTTCCCAACGGGGAATTTTAGCCACAGATACCGGGAGCATTGTGGAATCCGTCCTATTGGGGCGGCTATTTAGTGTCTTAAAACGCCACGTCAGCCTTGATCAACCCCATTTTTGGGTGGTTTATCCCCGTTTACGGGATAAGGACGACCATTTACATTTTCAACTAGCGGGCATTTGGGAACCGGAAAAACTCGGCCCCGGCCTCACCGATACCCCCACGCCGCCCCCCCTGGCCCCGCCCAACCCCGATCACCCTTACTTTTCCATTCGGGGGGAGGTGGTTTTTGTTTCCCAAGCCCGGGAAACCTTCATTGTTAAAATTCGCCAGTCCCCTAAACCCCCCAGTAAGCGGCCACTCTTTTTTAAAGTCAAACTCCATGGGGTACTGAAAAATGCCGATGGGACCCTTTGCGATCGCCCGTTGCGACATTTTTGGGACATTGAAGCCACATTACACAAAGATCAACTGGTGTTAGTTCATGCCCAGGATTTGGGGCCCATGCAACGTCGTGGCCCGGCCCGTAAACCCTTCCGCAAGAAACCCCCTAGTAGTAGTGACAATGGTCGCGGCGATCGTCCTGTCAAAAAGCTCAGCCCAAGCCAGCCCAAACCGGTTAAACGGCGTTTATTCTAACGGCTCGATCCCCTGGACAAGCCTGATCAATCCGGTAGATCAATCGTCATTCCCCAGTCATCCTAACGGAAGCGACAACGGACAGCGTATACTAGGTTTTAATCGCTGGTGTCCTGCTCTGCCGATCCCCCAACGTCCCCGTCTAAGCTTGTTTTTTGAACGCCCAACGGCATGGTTTTTTGGAAACGTATTTTTAATCCCAACTCTTCTAATTCCGCAACCCTAGGCACAACGGGGACAGAAGAATTTGTTACTGATAAAGAGTCCCAATCCCGCGTCTTCTTTAGTACAGATCGTGAGATTGATCTCTATGAATTAGAGGAACTGTGTGATGCTGTTGGTTGGGCCCGCCGTCCCATTCGTAAGGTCAAGAAAGCGGTGGAATGTAGCTTTTTGGTGGTGACCATGTGGGAAATCAAGGGTAATCGACGCCGCCTTGTGGGGTTTGCCCGGGCCACATCTGACCATGCCTTTAATGCCACGGTTTGGGATGTGGTGATTCATCCCAGTTTGCAGAGTCAAGGCTTAGGCAAGGCTTTAATGAAGTACATCATTCGGAAACTGCGCCATTCCGACATTAGCAACATCACCCTATTTGCCGACCCCCAGGTGGTAGATTTCTACCGTCGTTTGGGCTTTGTGCTCGATCCAGAGGGCATTAAGGGTATGTTTTGGTATCCCGATTAGGGGGTTTCGTCGAACTCGGCCTGCAAGGCCGCAATAATTTTACTGTTTGCTTTTGGGAAAGGATATTGCACCATTTCTGCTAGGGTCACCCACCGCACTTCTTCACAGGCGATCGCCTGGGGGTCCCCGGCAACATACTGACAGATGTAAACGTGGAGAGTGACCTTAAAGTGGGTATAAGCGTGATCCAACGTCATCAACGGTCGGGTCACCGTTACCGCAATGCCAATTTCCTCTTGCACTTCCCGTACAATACACGCTTCCGCCGTTTCCCCCGCTTCAATTTTGCCCCCCGGAAATTCCCACAGCCCTCCCAATAAACCCTCACTAGGACGGCGATCGATTAGAAATTGACCCTGATCATTAATAATCACCGCAACGCCGATTTGTTTATGGGGTAAGGTCGCAGACATTTTACGGACAGGAATCTGGTTAACAATCTTCTTATTGTAAGCGGCACAGTCCCCCTGCCAAGGGCAGATTTCACAACGGGGTTTTGCCCTCGTACACACCGTTGCCCCCAAATCCATTAACGCCTGATTAAACTTGCGTCCCTGCTGGCGATCGACCAGTTGCTCAGACAATTGCCACAATTCCGGTAAGCCATCGGTGGGGGTTACCGGCAGCGCAATCAACCGTGCTAACACCCGCTTAACGTTACCATCCAAAATCGGCTGGGCTTGGTTAAAGGCATGGCTCAAAATACCTCCGGCGGTGGTGCGACCAATACCAGGGAGTTTTAACCACGTGTCAAGATCCCTGGGAAATTCCCCCTTAAATTCCTGCACAATAATCTGGGCCGCTTTATGTAAATTGCGGGCCCGGGCATAATAGCCCAGCCCCTCCCAGGCTTTGAGCACTGTTTGTAAATCCGCCTGAGCAAGGGTCAAAACATCGGGGAATTGTTGCAACCATCGTTCAAAATAGGGAATCACCGTCACCACCTGGGTCTGCTGGAGCATCATCTCCGAAATCCAGACCCGATAGGGCGTCGGATCGTCCCGCCACGGTAGCGATCGCCCCCGTTGTTCATACCAGGCCAGGAGCGATCGCCGTAGGGTCTGAAGGTGTTGAGCAGTAAACTGTTTATCGTTAGGGTTAAAGGTCACTTGGCTTGAATTATTTTTGAGATATATTACCCTAAACGTAAGGCAATAATTGGTACATTTTAAAATTTAAAAATCCTATGAAAGCAGAATTGACAGCCATTATTGATACAGCATCGGAAGGAGGCTACTGGGCTATTTGTCCCGAAATCCCTGGTGCCAATGGACAAGGAGAAACGATTGAAGAAGCAAAGGAAAGCTTAAAAAGCGCCGTAAAGCTCATTCTTGAGGATCGTCAGGCAGATATGCGTCGAGGTCTATCTCAAGAAGTCATTGAAGAGATCATCACGATTCCATGAAACGCAAAGAGTTGGAGAGGAGACTAAGGCAAGCTGGGTGCTACCTAAAACGGGAAGGAGCGTCCCATTCTTTGTGGATTAATCCGAAAACGGAGGTTGTTGAAGCCATCCCACGTCACACAGAAATTAAAGAATTTTTGGCTCAAAAAATCCTTAAAAACTTAGGCTCCTAACAGGTTATCCCAAAAATAGCGCTTTTCTGACAAAATTGAGCAAGATGGGCGCACAACTTTTCCCCAAAATGTGTTTTTAATTACTGTTGAATTATTTTGGAGCTATGTTACCTTAAAATCGAGTGAAACAATCCAGCATTGAGTGAGTATGGGAGGGAGCATCCCACTTTCGCCCCAAGTATAAATGCTTAGTGGTGTAAGTAGAGAAAATTGCTGTAAAAATAAGAAAAAAGGAAAAATTTATGACCACACAAGAAATTCAGCAGGCCAAGAACTACTTTCAAGCAGGGGCGAAGCTCCTCAAGGCCAATACAGCAGAGGCAGACTTAGACTGCTTTGAGAGCACTGAACTAATTCTGCGCGAGTACATGCTTGAGATTGTCGGTCCGGCAATGGGAGAAATTTTTTTTCCCCGGCCGAAC
>JAYKHU010000098.1:0-4402 GCA_035285105.1 Synechocystis sp. | reverse complement strand
ATTGTTTATGGGTAAGTTTTCAGAAACGGAACAGATTGCCACCTCGGATCACAGTCTCCGCTGGATTATTGGGGCCATGGTTGTCGGGGTTTTAGCCACAGGCGGAGCGATTTTTTATGCCCTAAAGTCCGGGTCGTCGGTGGAAACTGAATCTGCCCCCAGTGTGATGGAGACGAGTAATACCCAGACGGCGAGTAATAATCAACCCATTTCCGCTTTGGGGCGCATTGCCCCCATGGGAGAAATTTTTAAGTTATCCGCCTCGCCGGGGTCCTTTGGGGGGTCGCGGGTCGAGAAAATCCTCATGCGGGAAGGGGATACGGTGAAGGAAGGTCAGGTGGTGGCGGTGCTGGATTCCTACGAACAAAAAACGGCGGCGGTGATGTCTGCCCGGGAAGCGGTGAAGGTGGCGCAGGCAAATCTGGCGATCGTAGAAGCGGGGGCGAAGCCGGGGGAAATTGCGGCCCAACAGGCCCAGGTGGCCAAGGCCCAGGCGGAACTACAACAGGAATTTGCGGTTAATCAGGCTACGTTAGCGAGTTTAGTTAAACAGTTGGAAGGGGAAAAAATTGAACAGCAGGCCACCATCGATCGCCTGCAAGCGGAGGTGCGTCAAGCGGAACTGGACGATCGCCGTTACCGGGCCTTAGCGGAAAATGGGGCGATCGCCTTGGCAGACTGGGAACAACGGCGGTTGACCTTAGAAACCAGTAAACAACGGCTCCAGGAAGCCAAAGCGCGGCTGATGAAAACCGAAGCGACGTTAACCGAAAAAATCCGCGAGCAACAGTCCATCCGGGATAAAGATGCCCAAACCATGCTGCTGCAACGGGAGTCGGCCCGCGCGACCCTGGCGCAAATCTCTGAAATCCGTAAGGTGGATGTGGAAAAAGCCAAAGCGGAATTAGACCTCTCCCTCGCCAGATTTAATGAAGCCAAAGCTGAGTTGGATAAAAGTGTCGTCCGGGCCCCGGTGGAAGCCCAGGTGTTAAAAATTTATACCCGACCCGGGGAAAAAATTGACGACCAGGACGGCATTGCTGATTTAGGAATTACGTCCCAAATGACGGTAATTGCCGAGGTGTATGAAAATGATGTGGCCCGGGTAAAAAACGGTCAGACGGCTTGGATTAAAAGCGAAAATGATAGTTTTACTGGGGAATTGGAGGGACGGGTCGGCAAAATCGGCTATAAAATCGGCAAAAATGATGTGTTAGATGCGGATCCGGCCGCTGACATTGATGCGCGGGTGGTAGAGGTCACCATTACCCTGAGTCCCCAGGCCAGCAAAGAAGTGGCCCGTTTGAGCAACGCCAATGTGTTAGTCACCATCGAACCCAATTAACATGAAAATCCCCCTCGCCTGGCACCAACTTTTTCACGAAAAAATGCGTCTCCTAGCGGCGATCGCCGGCATTGCCTTTGCGGATGTGTTGATTTTTATGCAGTTGGGGTTTAAAAATGCGTTGTTCGATAGCGCCATTCGTATTCCCTCCAGTTTGCAGGGGGATGTGTTCATTCTCAGTGACCAGACCGATACGTTTGTCAATCCTACCCCCTTTGCGGCCCGACGCCTTTATCAAGTAATGGGCAATGAGGACGTTGCCAAAATTAGTAGTCTTTACATCGACATTAATCTCTGGAAGAACCCGGAAACCCGCGATACCCGGCAAATTTATGTGATGGGGTTTAATCCGGTGTTTAATCCCATTGCCCTCGAGGGGGTGGAGGAAAATTTAGACATCATTAAACGGCCGGATGTGTTTATTTTTGACCGCAAATCCCGCCCGGAATTTGGCCCGATTAAAGATTGGTTTGAAGCAGGGAAACCCATCCAAACGGAAGTGGGGGGGCGCGAAATTGACATCGGCGGTCTTTTTACCTTGGGATCGTCCTTTGGGGCGGATGGCACCTTAATCAGTAGCGATTTAAACTTTTTTCGCCTTTACCCGAACCGCAGCAAAGGCTTAATTGATGTGGGGATTATTCAACTGAAACCAGGGGCCAATGCGGATCAGGTGGCGGCCACCATCCGTGAAGAGTTATCCGCTGGGGACGTGCAGGTGTTTACCAAAGAAGCATTAGTGAATTATGAGTTGAATTATTGGCAAACCCGCACCACCATTGGCTTTGTGTTCGGTTTAGGAACCGCCATGGGCTTTATTGTGGGCACAGTGATTGTCTATCAAATTCTTTACACCGATGTTTCGGATCATTTACCGGAATATGCCACCCTCAAGGCGATCGGCTATGGCGATAATTATTTATTGACGGTGGTGTTTCAAGAAGCTTTATTGCTAGCCATTATTGGCTTTTTACCGAGCTTTGGTTTGGGGGTTTTGCTATACACCAATACGGCAAAGGCAACGGGATTACCCCTGATTATGACCGCCAGCCGCGCCCTTACCGTTTTAACCATGACCGTTGTGATGTGCTGTGTTTCCGGGGCGATCGCCGTAGGTCGATTACGGGCCGCTGATCCCGCCGATATTTTTTAAGTGAATGCTCCCCCTATTCTTTTCCCCGTTTGCACTGTAATGACTACCTTACTTGACCCCGCCCCGATGGTAACGCCGACCCACGTTAATGAACCCATGGTTATTATGCAGGGGGTGAACCATTTTTTTGGTCAAGGGAATCTCCGTAAACAAATTTTATTTGACATTGATTTGACCCTGGGCAAAGGGGAGGTGGTTATCCTCAAGGGGCCATCGGGATCGGGCAAAACCACCCTATTAACCCTGATGGGGGGATTACGGTCTGCCCAAACCGGTAGTTTAACAGTCTTTGGCCAAGAATTGGTGGGGGCTAAAAAGGCCCAGCTAATTAAGATTCGCCGCCATGTGGGATATATTTTCCAAGCCCATAATTTGCTGGAATCCCTAACCGCTCGCCAAAACGTGCAAATGTCCGTGGAGTTGCACGACCACATTAGTTCCCGGGAAGCCCAACAAAAGGCGATCGCCATGCTGGAGTCCGTCGGGTTGGGGGACCACGTTAACTATCAACCCCATAATTTATCCGGGGGGCAAAAACAACGGGTGGCGATCGCCAGGGCGTTAGTGAGCCATCCTAAAATGATCCTGGCCGACGAACCCACTGCGGCCCTGGATAGTAAATCAGGCCATGATGTGGTGGAATTGATGCGGACATTGGCGCGGGAGCAGGGATCAACGATTCTAATTGTGACCCACGATAACCGTATTTTAGACGTAGCAGACCGGATTATTGAACTCGAAGATGGTCGGTTGTGTTAATGACGACTATCACCAACGGACTAACCCCATAAAGATGATTATGATTACTAGGAGGGATACGCTTTTAATCCGGCGTCAATTTAAATGAGTCAAACCCATTGCCATATTCTCCTGGTTGAGGAAGATCCTGTCACCGTAACCCTAATTCAGACGCTGCTGACCCAATCCCCCCAGTCCCGTCTAGCGGAAAACATTGAGGTGACCCTCACCACCGCAACCACCCTCAAAGCGGCGATCGCCCTCTGTCAGGAGCAATCGTTTGATATTTTATTGCTGGATTTATTTTTGCCAGAGACTCAAGGCATTTCTACCCTAGTGGAATTGCGTAAAACCTGTTCCAACAAAGCCATTATTGTTTTAACCCACAGTGACGATGAAACCTTAGTGATTCAAGCCTTTCAACATGGGGCTGATGGTTATTTACGGCTCAAAAGTTTAGACGAAAATTTACTTTTTTACGAAGTGCTATCGGTACTAGAACGGCAAAATTATCGCGCTAATCTGGAAAGTCAACAACGACTCGCCAACCAACAACAGGAATATCAAAATTTAGAATTGTTAGTCAGTTCCACCACTAGCATTACCGCTAGACTGTTTGGGTCAGATACCATCAAGGTTTGTTTTCCTGACCTTTTTCAAGAACTCAAACAAACCTATGGAAAAATTCTTGACTTAGCCCTAGAGCAACGGGCATTTCGGGTGGAGTATAATCTGTCTGAGCAGCTACGTTTATTAGCGGATAAATTAGGTTTTCTCAAAGCCAGTCCGAGGGATGTGATTGAACTCCATTCCACCACCCTCAAAGAGAAAAATCGGGACGTGAGTTTAGCCAAAGCCCAAGCCTACGTCGTTGAAGGTCGGTTAATGATTTTAGAATTAATGGGGTATTTGACTAGTTTTTATCGCAAGTACTATATTGGTTTGAACCAACTGAATATTTCCTCTCGACTTCCTCCAGATAATGATTCCTAGCAATGCATCCTTAACTTTACGCTTTTTTCGATAGCTTTTCTACCAATAATTGCAATTTCCTGACTCAATGAACAAGTATTTACTCAGATTATATATCACTGGCAATTCCATCCGTTCTCAACAGGCGATCGCCAACGTGTTTCGTATATGTCAGGAAGAATTAAACAATCAAT
>JAYKHU010000097.1:0-2924 GCA_035285105.1 Synechocystis sp. | reverse complement strand
TTGTGGACTGGCAGGCGTTTATTTGCATACTCTGGCGGTATTCCAGAGGACAAGGACGCTTAGTCACCGGCGATCGCCGAAAGTTTGCCACGGTTATACTGCTGCCAAAATGAGTTTAAATCCGCTGCTACTTGATGGGATAACCAGAAATTACCGAATAAGTTGGGCCATGCCATGCCCATTAACATCACGTCACTGAAATCTACCACGGCCCCTAAATTGATGGTTGCCCCCAAAAATAGACCTGCCAGAAAGATTGCTTTAAAAACCACTACGGAGCGATCGCCGAAGAGGAAGCCCCAGGAGACGGTGCCGTAATAGCTACAGGAAATGACAGTGGAGAAGGCGAAGAGAAAAATAATGACCGCTAAGAGATAGGGAAACCAACCCACCACGGAACCGAAGGCATTACCCATCAATGCGGAGCCGTCTAAGTCTGGGCCGAGTCGTTGCCCATAAAAGCCGGTGCTGAGAATCACGAGGGCGGTTAAGTTACAAACAATGACCGTATCCACAAAGGGTTCCAGGATCGCCACTAACCCTTCCTTAATGGGGTTATCGGTTTTTGCGACGGCGTGCACCATGGCCGCAGTCCCTAAGCCCGCATGGTTAGAAAAGGTACTGCGGCGAATCCCTTGGATAAACACGGCGATCGCCCCCCCTTCCACCGCTTGGGGAGAAAAGGCCTCTGACATAATGAGGGTGACACACTGGGGTAGGGTACGAAATTGAACGGCAATCACCCACACTGCCATCAGCAAATAAATGGCGATCATGGCGGGCAATAGGCGGCTGGTGACGGTGCCAATGCGACTGATGCCCCCCACAATGACAAGACCACTCAGCAGAGCAAACCCCAGGCCATAGAGCCAGTCAAAGTTGAGGAGTTCGGGGAAAATATTGGCCAAAATGGCGAAGGATTGATTGGTCTGGAACATGCCACAGCCCCCGATCACCCCCCCGAGGTTAAAGCCGCAGTAGAGCATCCCTAAACCTTTTCCCAGTCTCGGTTTACCCATTGCCCCTAATCCAGCGGTCAGGGTATACATGGGACCCCCCCGCACGGTGCCATCGGGTCTAACGTCTCGATATTTAACCCCCAACGCACATTCAACAAATTTACTGGCCATGCCCAACAGGGCCGCCACTGTCATCCAAAACACTGTTCCTGGGCCCCCCACCTGAATGGCGATCGCCACCCCGGCAATATTCCCTAACCCAATGCTGCCGGAGAGGGCGGTGGTTAAGGCTTGGAAGGGGGAGACTTCGCCGTCCTGGTCTGGGGTTTCTGGGTCGGAAGGGGGTTGACCCTCAAATAGTAAGGCGATCGCCGGGGGGATTCCCCGTATATTAATGCCCCCCATCCGGACCGTAAAAAACAGTGCGCCCCCCACTAACCAGAGAATGATCACGGGAAAACCCGCAATGGGAACAAAGAGAACGGCTTCTAAAAGCTGAACCCCCTGGGAAAAAACCCGATCAAGGATGTCTAAACTGTGGTTTAAGGCAGCGGTAATGTCCCCCATGGTTTGCTGCTAAATGCCCAAGCGTTGTCGATAGCTCTCCACCGTATTGGCCAAAAGCATGGTGACGGTCATGGGGCCAATGCCTCCCGGGACAGGGGTAATATAACTGGCGATCGCCGCTACGGGGTCAAAGTCCACATCCCCCACTAATTTGGCTTTGCCGCTGGGGAGTTCTAAGCGATTAATGCCCACATCCACCACGATCGCCCCGGGCTTAACCATGTCAGCGGTAACGAATTGGGGTTTGCCGATCGCCGCCACCAGGATATCGGCCTGGCGGGTAAGTTCTGCTAAATTTTGCGTACGGGAATGGGCAATGGTCACCGTGGCATTTTGTTCGAGCAACATTAACGCCAGGGGTTTACCCACCAAAATACTGCGCCCTAATACCACCGCCTGTTTACCGGTTAAATCCAAATCATAGTCTGCCAAAAGCCGCATCACTCCAGCGGGGGTACAACTCCGTAACCCTGTTTCTCCCCGCACTAAATGCCCTAAATTCAACGGATGTAGGCCGTCAGCGTCTTTGTCCGGGGCAATGGTGTGTAATAACTTCACGGCGTCTAAATGATCCGGCAGGGGTAATTGCACCAAAATGCCATCGACACGATCATCTTCATTTAATTCGGCGATCGCTGTTTCCAGGGTTGCTTGATCCGTATCAGCGGGGAAATGTTTCCCAAAGGACACCATGCCCAATTTTTCGCAGGCTTTTTCCTTGTTTCGCACATAGACGGCGCTAGCGGGATTGTCGCCCACCATTAACACCGCTAACCCCGGTGCTCTACCGGCTTGAGGGGCTAAGGCCGCGATGGTCTGCTGGAGGTCTTGCTGAATTTTTTGGGCGAGGGCTTTACCGTCCAGCAATTGCCCTAAGGGGGAGTGATCAGTCATAGAGAAAATGGGGAGAACAGAGCCTTTTTCCTAGCCAATCTTAGCCCAGTCTTCAGGCTTGGGATCATTAACGGCTAGGGTTTTGCTGGGGGGGGGTGAAGGGTCGGGGCGTTTGTAACGGTTGCGGGGGGATAGGAGAGGACGGTGAGGATTTGGGAGGAGACGTCTGGGCGTTAGCCACGATCGCCAAATCATCGGAAATTTTATGGAGCTGATGGGCATATTGCACCTGTCTTTGCAGGTAATCGGTGGAGGACACAAGGTTGCTGAGGCCCTGAATTAATTGAATCAACTGCCGGCGCAAGGCGGGATCCCCCGTTAACTGATCCACATCGGAGGTGACTTTTTCCAGATTTTGCACCGCGGCCCGGGCCGATTCCAATAATTGTTGCAGCAATAAAATGGTTTGGGGATCATTCAACCGTTCCGAAAACTGGTTTAAATTCCCCATTAACTGATCCGCATTGCCGGCGATCGCCTTGAGTTCGGTTAATGCCTGATCCG